>NZ_JBITTM010000006.1:0-249972 GCF_044541955.1 Kitasatospora sp. NPDC085464 | reverse complement strand
CGGCGATCATCTTCAACGCCCTGGTCATCATCGGCCTGATCCCGCTCGCCCTGCGCGGCGTGAAGTACCGCCCGTCCGACGCCAGTTCCCTGCTGGCCCGCAACATCGGGATCTACGGCGTCGGCGGTCTGGTGGTGCCGTTCGTCGGCATCAAGCTGATCGACCTGATCGTCCAGTTCATCCCCGGTCTGAGCTGAGAGAACGAGAACCATGCCCACCATCGTGCGCACCCACCTCACCGCGCTGCGGGCGCTGCTGGTGATGACCGTCCTGTGCGGCATCGCCTACCCGCTGCTGGTCACCGGCATCAGCCAGGTCGCGTTCAGCGACAAGGCCAACGGCTCGATCGTGAAGGCCGACGGCAAGGAGATCGGGTCCAGCCTGATCGGCCAGAACTTCAACCTGCCGAAGAAGAACCCGGACGACCCGAAGGAGGAGGCCCAGCCGGACCCGAAGTGGTTCCAGCCCCGCCCCTCCGCCGCCGGGACCGGCTACGACGCCTCCTCGTCGGGCGCCTCCAACCAGGGCCCGAACAGCGACGACCTGCTGAAGGCCGTCAACGACCGCCGCGCCGCCGTCTCCCAGTTCGACGGCGTCGACCCGGCGAGCGTCCCGGCCGACGCGCTGACCGCCTCAGGCTCCGGCCTCGACCCGCACATCTCCGTCGCGTACGCCAAGGAGCAGGTCGACCGGGTCGCCAGGGAACGCGGGCTGCCGACCGACCAGCTCAACCAGCTCGTCGACAAGTACACCGAGGACCGCTCGCTCGGCTTCCTCGGACAGGAGGGCGTCAACGTCGTCCTGCTCAACAAGGCTCTGAGCGAGACGAAGTGACCGCCTTGGCGACCTGAGCAGCCAGACCGGCCCGAGCGCGGAGGACCACCTGCGCGCCCGGGCCGGTCTCCGCGTTTCGCGCAATCCCAGCGGGCCACACCTCACCGTCTGCCTTCCCTACCCCGTTCGTTGCGGCCGCCCTTCGTCAGAAAGCGCAGCACCCATGTCTCCTGACCTCACTCCCGGCATCGTTCATCGCCGCGGACGGCTGCGGGTCTACCTCGGCTCCGCCCCCGGTGTCGGCAAGACCTACCGGATGCTGGACGAGGCCCACCGCAGGCGGGATCGCGGCGCGGAGGTCGTCGTCGGCTTCATCGAGACCCACGGGCGCAAGCACACCGCGGGGATGCTCGACGGACTGGAGGTCGTCCCCCGTATCCGCCGGCACTACCGGGACGCCGAGTTCGAGGAGATGGACCTCGACGCGGTGCTCGCCCGCCGCCCGTCCGTCGTCCTGGTCGACGAGCTGGCGCACACCAACATCCCCGGCGGCCGCAACGCCAAGCGCTGGCAGGACGTCGAGGAACTGCTCGCCGCCGGGATCGACGTCATCACCACGGTGAACATCCAGCACCTGGAATCGCTGAACGACGTCGTCCGGAAGATCACCGGCATCCCGCAGCGCGAGACCGTCCCGGACGAGGTGGTCCGCCGGGCCGACCAGATCGAGCTCGTCGACATGGCCCCGCAGGCCCTGCGCCGCCGGATGGCCCACGGCAACGTCTACAAGGCGGAGAAGGTGGACGCCGCACTCTCGAACTACTTCCGGGTCGGCAACCTCACCGCCCTGCGCGAACTCGCCCTGCTCTGGGTGGCCGGGCGGGTGGACGAGGGACTGCGCGACTACCGGGCGGCCCACAGCATCGACCGGGTCTGGGAGACCCGCGAACGCGTCGTGGTCGCCCTCACCGGCGGCCCCGAGGGCGAGACGATCATCCGCCGCGCCGCCCGGATCGCCGACCGCACCGCCGGCGGCGACCTGCTGGCCGTCCACGTCACCCGCAGCGACGGCCTGGCCGGCGCCTCGCCCGGTGCGCTCGCCCAGCAGCGACAGCTGGTCGAGGACCTCGGCGGCAGCTACCACATGGTGGTCGGCGACGACATCCCCACCGCGCTGCTCGCCTTCGCCCGCGCTCACCATGCCACCCAGCTGGTCCTCGGCACCAGCCGCCGCGGCCGGATCAACCGCTTCCTCACCGGCCCCGGCACCGGGCAGACCACCGTGGACGCCTCCGAGGACATCGACGTCCACATGGTCACCCACGAGTTCACCGGCCGCAGCCGGCTGGTGCCCAAGCTCGGCCCCCGCCACTCCAAGCGCCGCAGCATCGCCGGCTTCGCCGCCGGCCTGGTGGTGCCCACGCTGCTGACGGCCGTCCTGTCCCAGTTCCACAACTCGGTCAACCTCACCACGGACGCGCTGATCTTCCAACTCGGCGTCGTGGTAGTCGCGTTGCTCGGCGGCGCAACCTCCGCGCTGCTGGCCTCCCTGGTGGCTTCCCTGCAGCTCAACTACTTCTTCATCCCGCCCGTCCACACCTTCACCATCGACGAGACCAACAACTTCATCGCCCTGATCGTCTTCGCCGTCGTCGCGCTCACCGTCTCCACCGTCGTCGACCACGCCGGCCGCCTCACCACTCGGGCCGCCCGCGCCACCGCCGAGGCCGAGTCCCTCTCCACCCTGGCCGGCAGCGTGCTGCGCGGAGCCGACGCCCTACCCGCCCTGCTGGACAAGACCCGCACCGCGTTCGGCCTGGACTCCGTCGCCCTCCTGGGCCGCGACGGCGGCACCATCGCCCGCAGCAACGGCGACGGCGAACCGGCAGCCGACCACACGGTCACCGAACTGCCCGCCGGACCGGACGCACTACTGATCCTTGCCGGACGCCGGGTCTCCGCCGCCGACCAACGCGTCCTCACCGCCTTCGCCGCGCACATCGCCGCCGCGCTGGAACGCGACCGCCTCGCCACCGCCGCCGCCGAGGTCGAACCGATCAAGGCCGCCGACAAGATGCGCACCGCCCTGCTCGCCGCCGTCAGCCACGACCTGCGCACCCCGCTCGCCGCCGCCCTCGCCGCCGTCGGCTCGCTGCTCAGCGCGGACGTGGAGTTCGCCCCCGCCGACCGCGACGAACTGCTCACCATGGCCAACGAGTCACTGCTCAAGCTCACCGCACTGGTCGACAACCTCCTCGACATGAGCCGCCTCCAGGCCGGCGCCCTCACCCTCCACCTGGAGGCCGCCCAGCTCGACGAAGTACTGCCCCGAGCCATGGACTCCCTCGCCGACCCGGACGCCGCCGTCCAGCCCCTCGACCTGGACACCGCCCCGCCAGTGCTCGCCGACCCGCCCCTGCTGGAACGCGTCCTGGCCAACCTCATCGCCAACGCACTGCGGCACAACGCCCCCGGCGCGCCCGTCCTGGTCACCGCCAGCCACCACGCCGACCAGGTCGAGATCCGTGTCGTCGACCGCGGCCCCGGCATCGCCCCCGAGGACCGCGACCGGGTCTTCCTGCCCTTCCAGCGCCTCGGCGACACCGACAACACCACCGGCGTCGGCCTCGGCCTCGCCCTCTCCCGCGGCCTCGCCGAAGCCATGGGCGGCACCCTGGAGGTCGAGGACACCCCCGGCGGCGGCACCACCATGCTCCTCACCCTGCCCGCAGCCACACAGGTCGAGGAGGAGCAGTGAGCCGAATTCTCCTGGTCGACGACGATCCGCTGCTGCTGCGGACCCTGCAGCTCAACCTCCGAGCCCGCCAGTACGCGGTCCTGACCGCGAGCAGCGGCCGGGAGGCCCTCGACGTGGCCGAGGACGAATCGCCCGACGCCGTCCTCCTCGACCTCGGCCTGCCCGACCTCGACGGCATCGACGTCCTCCGCAGCCTGCGCGCCCACCTCGACGCGCCGATCATCGTCCTGTCCGGCCGCACCGACCCCGAGGAGACGATCCGCGCCCTCGACTCCGGCGCCGACGACTACGTCACCAAACCGTTCGACCCCGACGAGCTGTTCGCCCGCCTGCGGGCCGCCCTGCGAAGACCGCTCCACCTCGTACGCGAACAGAACCCCAGGATCGGCGAATACGAGATCGACACGGACACCACCACCGCCGCCGGACCGGACGGGCCCGTCCGGCTCACCCCCATCGAGTGGAAGATCCTCACCCTCCTGCTGGCCAACCCGGGCCACCTGGTGTCCGGCCGGCAGATCCTGCACGAAGTCTGGGGCCCAACCGCCGAGAAGCAGCGCCATTACCTGCGTGTCTACGTCGCGGGCCTGCGCCGCAAGCTCGAACCCGACCCCGCCCACCCCCGCCACCTGATCACCGAGGCCGGCATGGGCTACCGCTACGAGCCCTGACCAGCCCACGGGGAAACCAGGTCCGGAGGCAGTGGGCCGAACACGAACGGCCCGCCGGGCAGGTCAATGGTGTTCCTCCGGCCGGAGGCCGCCGACGACCTCGGCAACCAGTACACCGACTACGGCGGTGTCCACGGGCTGAGCGCCGACGGTGTGCGGACGGACGGTTCCACCCCCGGTCAGCCGGCGATCGATGCGAAGACCGGCCCGCTCACCGTGCGCCTGGTTTTCCTCCAGGGGCAGACGGAATCCGACTGCGAGTTCTCGTTGGCGCGGCCGGACCGGACCTGAAGCCCGAGCCACCGCCGATCGCCTCAGTCCCCGCCCGGGGCAGGCGCTCTACTCGCCGTGGTCCGCCGAGGGCGGGAAGCGGAACATCTGCCGGCGCAGCCATCCGTCCGGCAGGACGGCCCTACCGAACATGATCAGACCGATTCCGAGCGAGACTCCGGCGGGATAGACGCAGACCGTGGACAGCCATCCGATCCGGCGCTCGTCGGCGATGCCGCCCACGACGGCAGAGACCACGAACAACACGGTGCAGACCGCACTGATCAGCCCGTACACCCACCGCGGGCGCATAGTGGTCCTCCGATCGTCCGGTCATCCGCTGGCCGCAAGGCCCATGCGACGCACTGCATACGCACCTGTGCACTGCGATCAGGCACTGTAGGTCACCCACGCCGTCCCCGCGCGCGGGAACGAACCGGACTTCCCTGGACGACTGTGACGACCGGTGACGACCGTGGAGTCCGGCTTCGGGCCACGGCCCCGCTCTGCGGCTTCCCACGGCCCGGTCAGGCGAACTCGCGCAGGCGCGGCCGCACTCCGAGCGCGGTCAGGGCGAGCGCCGCCGCCAGGGCCGCCGCGCCGAGGCCGGCGGTGGTGGCGTCGAGGTCGTCGTCGGTGGTGGCGACCGCGGCCTCGAAGGCACGCTGGTTGATCGCCTGGTTGTCGTCGAGGGCCGAGCTGAGCGTCCCGAAGTCGGCGTTGGACTGGCCCGGGGTGAGACCGGTGTTGAAGGTCACGGCCTCCTTCAGCTTGCCCTGGGCGTTCAGCTCACGGATCTTCCGGTCGTCGCGCTGGTACTGCTGGAAGGCCGCCAACACCCGCTCCGCCGCGTCCTGTTCACCGGCGAAGGTGATGTTGCGCAGCTCGTCGCCGAGGTACCCCCCGAACCCCACCTGGCCGTGGTCGGCCCGGTGCTTGTCGGCCAGCGCCGCCAGCCTGTCGTTGTACGTGGCGAGGGTCGCGCCGTCGACCCGGGCGAAGGACTGGGTCTTGTCGAGGAAGCTCTGCTCGTAGGCCGCCGACCGGGCGGGGTCGCTCAGGTAGCGGCTCTCGTCGGCGTTCAGGTCGTACGCCACCGCGCGCGCCCGGCTGAGGGCGATCACCGAGTCGAAGGAGTTGCTCTTGGCGACCACCAGCTGGTGGTCCGCCCGGGATGTCAACGTCAGGGCCGTCACCAGGCCGACGACGGTGAGCAGACTCGTGACGGCCAACGGCACGTTGACCAGACGGCGGAACCGCACCGTCAGCAGCCGCTGCAGCAGCCCGAGGGCGGCCAGGGCGAGCAGCCCGGTGACCAGGATTCCCCACCAGCCGCCGGCCAGGGCATCACGCCGGTCGGTGTAGTTGTGCTCGACCACGGCCGCGTTGGCCTTGGTGACGTCGTCGACGGCCGGCAGCAGCCGCTGGCGCAGCAGGTCGGTGGCCTGCCGGTAGGCCACCAGGGCGTCCGCCGAGGGCCGGCCGGCCGCGGCATGGGCCTGCTCCTCCAGTAGCTGGGCGCGCGCCACCAGGGCCTCGTAGCGGCCGAGTTCACCGATGACGGTCTGCACGGCCCGCTGCCCGGCCGCATCGCCCGCCACCGCCTCCGTGACGCGCTGCAGGTCGGCGTCGGCCTGGGTGCGCCGCTGCTCGTAGGTGTCCAGCGTCTCCTTGCGCAGCGCCGCGTAGTCCGGGTCCGCGCCGAACAGCAGCAGGTTCGCGGCCTGGGCGTCCATGTCGTTGAGCGCGAAGTACAGGTCCGCCGAGCGCACCACCTGCGGGGCGGCCTCGTGACCGATGACGTCCATGCCGTCCCTGGCCCCGCCCAGGACGGTGCCGGTCGCCGTGCCGGCGGCAAGCAGCGCCGCGAGGCAGAGACCGGTGAGGCCGCGCACCAGGCGCGGGGTGTTCCACCAGACCCGGCTGCGCCAGGAGATGCCGAGCCGGTGTTGGGGGGCGCGCGGCACGGGGAGCGGTACGGCCGTCTCCTGTCGCGACGTGTCCGACGCGACCTCTTTCCCCATGACCGCCGTACCGCTCGACGTTCCCGTTGGCATCGCCGCGCGCCCCCTCCCCTGTTTCTCACTGGCCGCCGAACCTTCCCCGGAGGAACCCGCCGGGGGTCGGGGTTCGGCAAACGGTTCGCCGCCAGGCCCCACGCCCGGACGGCGAACCGTTTCCTCGCAGCTCACGCTAGATGTGGTCGAACATCCGTCCGTCGTTCCTGACGCGTCCTTGACGCCTTCGACGACCGTCTTGACGCAGCATTGGCGGTGCTTCAGCGGGTGATCGTCCACTGCTGCTCGGTGGACCCGTCGCAGGTCCACACGCCGAGCGTCTTCCGGTCCTCGTGGTAGGTCAGGCAGTCCTGGTCGCTGATCCTGATCTGGTACGCGTCACCCGTGATACTGAGGACCTCCCACCTCTGCTCCGGGCTTCCCTTCCAGCCGTTGACGTCGGCGAAGTAGGTGTCGGTGTTCTCGGTGAGCTCCGGGCCGAGGCCGTTGGTGATCCGTTAGCGGCCGCCACCGGCGTCCTTGAACGTCCAGCGGGAGCCGGCGCCGCCGAGCTTGTCGGCGATCACCGTCGAGCCCGGGGCGTCGTCGGTGGCGACGGCGCCGAGGCCGTTGACCGTCCACAGGTACACCGGGGTGTCCTGCGGCGGGCGGCCCGAGCCGGACGGCCTGCCTGGCTTGGCAGGCCCGCCGGGCTTGCCGGGGTGGGCAGGCTTGCCTGGCTGTATCGGCACGCCCGGCGTGGCGGGCTCCCCGCCCCTGGGGACAGCGGGAACGGTGGGCACGAACGGCGAGTCGATCTGGCCAGGCTGGGCCGACGTGCCGGACGGGACGGCACTGGTAAGCGTCCGCCGGAAGTTCACCACGGCATCGGTGTGGTTGTACCGCTGGCCGGGGCGGCTGGTGCCTGGCGGATAGGCCCAGTTGTGCTCGCGGCTGGTCCGGTCGAACAGGCCGTAGAACGCCCAGTTCCCCCAGCCGCCGTCGAATCCGTTGGCGAACATGCCGCCACCGTGGAAGATCCAGATCCGGTAGGCCTGGTCCTCCCGCGAGGTCTGGTCGCGGTAGGTGACGTCGTACGTGAAGTCGACATCCTCCAGGTGCTCCTCGTAGTTGTGGACATACCACGGATCCCCGAAGGCGTTGTTGCCCCTGATGTCGAAGATCATCACGTTGTAGTAGCCGTTCGTCTGCTTCACCAGCAGGTCGAGCAGCCCTTTGACGAAGCCCTCGCGCGCCTTCCGCTTGGCCTCACCGCTCTGTTGCGCCTGCTGGATGCACCACACCAGGGCAGTGGAACCCGGCGTCACCACGTTCGCGGCGTTGCAGTTCTCCATTCCCGGGTCGTAACTCCCGTCGGCCGCCGCCGGCCCGGCCTGCGACGGCCAGGGTGCTGAGGCCCGCGGCCACGGCCGCCAACCTGATCCTCGACAACACGTGCTCTCCTTCGCATTCGGACCCGAACGGATCCGATCGGAAGGCACGATGACAGTGCAGAAGGTCGATTCCGGGATTCCGCCGATAATCCTGACGCGATCCGTGCGAGAGGGATCAAGAGGGCACGAATTCTGTTGAACGCCTTTGCGTAGAAGGGCCGTTGATACGCACAGGAGCCTTGGGTCGAAAGAGATGAGCCCCGACACGGAACGTGGGTTTCGGCGTTCCGGATCTCAGCCGGGTCAGGGCTGGAACCGGCAGTCGGCCCCGAGTTCCGTCAGCAGGTGGCGCGGACGGGCCGTGTCGGTTCGAGCTTCCGCGACCGGACATGCCACAACCCCTGAGGCCCACCGTCCGCACAGCCGGACGACAGGCCTCAGGGGCCGAGGGAGTGCACCCGGTGCCGGTGGCACGCGGCACCGGGTGGGCCTGTCGGTTACTGCCCGGGCTTGCGGCCGTGGTTCGCCTTCTTCTTCCGCCGGGCCTTCTTCTTACGGGCGCGCTTGGACATCGCGGGTCCTCCGGTCTCTCGGGTCGTACGGTTCAGGCGGCCCGGCCGACCAGCTGGTCGGCCAGCTTGGCCAGGCGCTTGAGCGAGCGTTCCTCCTGAGCGGCCTGCGCGGTGGGCGCGATGGTGCCGCCGTCGAAGTAAGCGCCGTTGGTGACAACCGTCTCCGGCAGGCAAAGCCGGACGACCTCGGCCGCACCGTCGGCGGCCGGCGCACCGACCCGCCCGTAGAGCGGCAGCAGCGCGGTGTCGCACAGGCCCGGGTTGACGCTGACGGCGGTGATGCCGGAGCCGGCCGGGGCCATGTCGGCGGTCGCCATGGTCAGCGCGAGCTGCGACTGCGCGTACGCGGCGACCCGCGAGTACTTCTTCACCCGGTGCGGGTCCGACCAGTTCATCGAGGCGGTGCGGTGCAGGGAGGACGACACGTTGACGATGCGGGCGTCGCCGGCCGCCGACAGCGGGGCGCGCAGCAGCTTGGAAAGCAGGTGCGCGGCCAGGAAGTTGACCTGCAGCGAGACCTCGTTGCCGTCGTCGGTGAGGGTGCAGCGCTCGGGCGCCATCGCGGCGGCGTTGTTCACCAGCAGGTCCAGCGCCGGGTAGTGCTTGACGACCGCGCCGGCGAGCACCGCGACCTCCGACAGGTGAGTGAAGTCGGCTGCCAGCTCGACGAGTTGGTCCCGTCGGGCACCGGCGGCGACCAGCCGCTCGACGGCCGCCTCGGCCTCCGCGGTGGTGCGTGCGTGCACCAGCACGGTCGCGCCGTGCCCGGCGAGCAGCCGGGCGGTCTCCCAGCCGATCCCGGAGGAGGCGCCGGTGACGAGGGCGGTGCGGGCGGACAGAACAGCGTCGGACATGACCCATCCAAGGGTGGAAGGGCACCCGCGGGGTGCGAAGGCAATGCGGCACGAAGCCGCACGGCCACGGGGCCGCGGGTGCGAAGAGGTGTGATGCGAGGAACGAACGCGCGCCCGTCCCCGGGCCCTCGGAGCCGGTTGGAGCCGAGGGACGGGCGGCGGTGATCAGCACGGGACCGGTGGAAGCCACCGGATCCGTGCCCGCGGCCGGCGCCGAGCGGGGTAGCGGCTCGGTCCTACCGGACGGCGGTGGCGACCGCGACAGCGACGATCCGCGGCCGGCTATGCGGCGGGCGGTCGTGGTGGCGTGTCGAGCGGTGCATGGCCCCCATCAAAGCCCTCCCCGCCACCCCGGGGCAAGCCGGTTCACTCTCCCTGACGAACCCCTGACGCCCCGCCGACGACTCCTTGACGACGCAGGCGCATCCCGTCCTGCCGGAGGCGTCAACCACACCAGCACTGCGAGCAGTTGCGGACCATCCCCTCGCCGCATCGCCAAGGATTCGTCAGAAGGCGCCCCACCACCGCCAGGCTTCCGTCAACGGGGCGACGCCAGGCGGTCGCGGTACGCCGTACTGGAGGGATGCTCGTCAACACCCTTCCCGCCACCGACTGGTTCTCCCCCGAACGGCCCGGCGCACGCGTCCTACCCGCCCACGTCACCCGGAGCGCCCACGGCGGCTGGTGGGCGGACGACCCGGAGGCGGCCCGGGCACTGCTGGTGCACTGCGGACCCGAACGGCTGCTGCATGGGGATCCGGACCACCTGGACCCGGACGTCCTGGCACGCTTCGGGAGAGGCCAGTTCCACGCCCCGGACCGGTTCCTGCCCCTGCTGGGACGCACCTTCACCCACCTCACCCCGTGGGTGCGCGTGCTGCACGTCCACACGGAACGGCCCCGACCGGTGCCGCGCAACACGGCCGCGTGGGTCCGCCCGCTGAACGCCGGCGATGAGGCCGCGCTCGACCGGCTCGCCCGACGAGCCACCTCCCCGGGACAGCGCCCGGACGCCCCTCACTGGGCCGCCGCGACCTGGGGCGGCCATCGCGCGCTCGCGAGCAGCGGCTTCGCCTGGGGCGCGTTCCTCGGGCCCTACCTCGCCTCCCTCGCCTGCGGCTACCTCGTCGGACGCGACCACCTCGACATCGCCGTGGCCACGGACCCGGCCTTCCGCCGGCTCGACCTCGCGCTCGCCTGCGTCCACGCCGCGACCACCGCCGCCCACGCACAGGGTTTGACCGCGACCTGGTCGGCCCCCGGGAGCAACCACGCCAGCCGCGCGCTGGCCGCAGCGGCTGGCTTCCGGCCGGTTCACCAGGAGGTGGTGTACTGGGCGGGCCCGGCCCTCCCCCGCTGACAGCAGTGCTCGAAAGGGTGCCAGGAAGGCGTCGGAGCCGTGCCCGACGCCGTCGAGCCCGCATCGACGACCGGCTTCGACCACCTGCGCCGTGGTCGACTCGGAGCGTGTCCACCCCCTGATCCAGCGCGGAACAAGTGCTCGCCCGATCAAAGCCGGAGGTTCGGATGGACCACACCACCGGGCCTGATGACGGCCCGCTGCCGAATCGAGTCGTCGAGGCGGCCGCGCAGCGACGACTGGGCAGCCACCGTGCAACCTACGTTCCGATTCCGCCCTCACCGGCCGCCCATCGGTCGGACCGCATCGTCCTGTCCGTCTTCTTCGCCCTCCTGGTGTCCGCCGGCATCGCCCTCGCCCCCACGTCCCCGGCCCTCGGCGTCTTCTGCATCGCGCCGATCACGGTCCTCGTGGTCTCCCGGCTCGTACGCGAGAATCGCATCAGGAGAACCCGGAAGGACGCCGGCCTCCATTTGTACGAGCACGGCCTGGTCGTCGCCGCAGGGCGGAGGCTGCGGACGCTGCGCTGGGACGCCATGACGGTGTACCAGAACATCGGCCGCTACCACACCTTCGGCCGGAGCACTCGCATCAAGCACGCCTACACGCTGCGTGATGACGACGGCCGGGAGGTGACCGTCCGCGAAGGGTTCCCGAACGCCGAGGAGTGGGGCCCGCGGATCCAGCAGGCCGTGGCCGACGCACAGCTGACGGACGCGATCAACGCGCTCCGGGCAGGAAGGACGCTGCCGTTCGGCTGCTTCCGGCTGAGCCGTAACGACCTGGAAGCGGGCGGCAGGCGAGTCACCTGGTCCCAGGGGAAGGGTGTCGGCACGAGGCAGGGACTCGTCAGCGTCGAGGTCGCCGGCAGGCGCGCGGGGCTGTCCGGCGACCCGGTTCGGATGTTCCCGAAGCTGCGGCTCTTCACCTCGCTGGTCGAGCAGCTGCGTTCGTGACCGGCGAGCGTGATCGGCCACGACCGAACTGTTCCTGGATCGGTCGACCCCGTGCTGGGCCTTCGTCCGCCTGCGGAGCCGCCAGGCCCCTCGCAGGATACGAGGGGCGGTCACTGCCGTCAGGCGCTTCACTGTGGCCGCAACATATACCTGATGAGCCATCAGGCGCGGTCAGCAAAGGTCAGCATAGGTACGAGCAAACCCTGTCCAACGAGCACAGACGTGAGACTCGACCACTCGCGGAGCCCCCACTCGACGAGGAGCCCAGCCCCCCTGACTGGAGGCCCATGAGCCCTCTCGTGCCGACTGGAGTCGGCCGCTCGGCACCTGTCGAAGAGCGCTGAAGGCACGACTGCACGGGAATCCGTCCAGTTCAGAGCGATATCGAGCCGTCTCCTGGAGAGAACAGCGCTCTCAGCAGGGACGGCCCGCCGGACCTTCCGGGCTTTCCTCGACCTTTCCATATCTGTACAATGCGGACACCGGATCGGTCGATCTACTTGCGTGCCTCGATCAGGAAGCGGGCCGAGTGGGCGACGAACGGGCCCTCGGAGCGGATCTGCTGGTCCAGTTCGCGCAGCCGGTCCCGGTAGGCGTCGACGGTGAAGCCGGGGACCATCCAGATCACCTTGCGCAGGAAGTACACCACCGCGCCGATGTCGCGGAACTCCATCCGCAGCCGCTCGGAGCGCAGATCGACCACGTCCAGCCCGGCGGCGCGGGCCTCCTCGCTCTCGACCTCGGGGCGGCGGCCCTCGCGTGCCTCCGGCTGCGGCCCGAGGAAGTACTCGACCAGCTCGAAGACGGACGCCGGGCCCACGTGCTGGGCGAAGTAGCTGCCGCCGGGCCGCAGCACCCGGGCGATCTCCGTCCACCAGGCCCGTACCGGGTGGCGGCTGGTGACCAGGTCGAAGGCCTCGTCGGCGAAGGGCAGCGGAGGCTCGTCCTGGTCCGCGACCACCACCGCGCCCAGCGGGTGCAGGAGTCGCGTGGCGCGAGCGACGTTCGGCGGCCAGGACTCGGTCGCGGCGAGGACGGGCGGGAGCCAACCCTTCGGCTCGGCGAGCCGCAGGGCACCTGCCAGCACCTCGCCGCCACCGGTCTGGACGTCCAGCGCAGCCGTCACCGCGCCAAGCCGCTCGGACAGCAGCCGCTGGTAGCCCCACGAGGGGCGTTCCTCGGTGGCCCGGCCGTCCAGCCAGGAGAAGTCCCAGCCGTCCACGGACACGGCCTCGGCCTCGGCGATCAGCTCTTCGAAGGTGCGCATGCACGCATCATCCCGGCGTGTGCCCCGCAGGGCCACCGGATTCCGCGCCGGGCGTGCGCCGAAGTACCAGCTCAACCCGCATCTGCAGGCTCCCGGCGGCGATCAGCCCGGTCACCGGCTCCGAGCCTCCGCCGTCCGCCTCGAAGGCCACCAGCACACCCGGTGGCTCGCCGCACTGCCGCTCGACCGCCTGCCGCTCCTCGGGCGTGGGAACGCGGAACACCGGGTCGTGGAAGTCCGCCGGGCAGCGGACGTACAGCGGATCGGCGAAGACCAGTTCCAGGCCGTGGTGGTAGGACAGGTCGTACCCGGCGGCCAGGCGCAGCTCACCCGGGCGCCAGGAGAAGACGTCCCAGTCCCACCAGGACCCCTCGGGCAGTTCGACCGGCTGCTCCTCCGGGGCCGCTGCGGGACACGCTCCCGGTTCGGGTTCCGGTTCGGGTGCTGGTTCGGGTGCTGGTTCGGCTCGTAGCCCGGCTTCCGGTTCGGCTTGTAGCCCGGCTCGCGGCCCGGCTCGCTGCGCGGTCGCCCGCTGCTGCCCCGGATCCATCCGGTCCCCCTTCTCGCCCTGGCTGTGGCGTCGTCGAAAACCGGTGTCCCGCACCGGCTTTCCTCCGCAACGATAGTGGCATGACCAGCTCTCCCATCGGGCGTTTCTACGACGGCTTCGCGGCCGACTACGACCTCCTCTACGCCGACTGGGAC
This sequence comes from Kitasatospora sp. NPDC085464, assembly GCF_044541955.1. Lineage (NCBI taxonomy): Bacteria > Bacillati > Actinomycetota > Actinomycetes > Kitasatosporales > Streptomycetaceae > Kitasatospora > Kitasatospora sp. NPDC085464. The sequence continues at coordinate 236,394 of NZ_JBITTM010000006.1, read as the reverse complement.
GCTTCCGTGGCCCGCCAGGGCGCCGCGCTGGACGCCCTGATCCGGGACCGCCTCGGCGACCGCGTGGCCGAGGTGCTGGACTGCGCCTGCGGCATCGGCACCCAGGCGATCGGGCTCGCCGGGCTCGGGCACCGGGTCACCGGCACGGACCTCAGCCCGGTGGCCGCCGGACGCGCCGCCGCCGAGGCCGCCCGGCGCGGGCTCGACCTTCCCACCGCGGCCGCCGACATGCGGCAACTCCCCTTCCCGGACGGCCGATTCGACGTCGTCGTCAGCGCCGACAACGCGCTGCCCCACCTGCTCACCCCCGAGGACGTCCTGGCGGCGCTCGGCGAGATGCGCCGTGTTCTGCGTCCGGGCGGCCTGCTCCTGCTCACCACCCGACCGTACGACGAACTGCGCCGCAGCCGCCCGTCCTCCACTCCGCCGCAGACCGCCGAGCGGGAGGGACGGAGGTCCGTCGTCTTCCAGCTCTGGCAGTGGCACGAGGACGGCGAGCGGTACGACCTGGAGCTGTTCCAGCTGCTGCGCGACGACACCGCGCGGTGGCGGGTCGACGTCCGCCGCGCCACCTACTGGGCCCTCACCCGGACGCAGTCGAGCGGCTTCGCCACGGAGGCCGGCTTCACCGGGGCCACCTGGAATGAGCCCGCCGACACCGGGTTCTTCCAGCCCGTCCTCATCGCGCGGAGGCCCTGAGCGTCGCCCGGAGGCCTGAGCGTCGCCCGGCATCCCCGCCGGGCAACGCCGCTGCCGGCTCACACCGCGGATCGCGCCCCGCCGGGACGACGAGCCACCAGGGGGTGCCACTCGCGCCCGCACCCCGTGGCGCGGGACGCACGGCGTGTACGTCGACCTGAGCCCGGCCAGCCGGACGGCTTCCAACGCGTCACCTGTCGTGGCACGGGACGCCGCCACCGCCCGGGCCGACGCTCACCGTTCCGTTGGCTCCCCTCTCCCCTTCCCTCGGCGCCGCCACGGCTCGCTCCGCTACGACCTCCACGTCGCCACCACCTCCCCGACCCGCGCGGAACCGTCCTCCCGCGCCATCGCACGAGCCGCCGCCTCGGCCCGGGTGCGCAGGGTCCGGTCCTCGACGGCCCGGCGTATGGCCTCCGCCAGCCCGTCGGCGGTCAGATCGGCGAACCGGACCGGCGCGGAGGCAGCGCCGACCCGGACGAGCCGGTCGGCCCAGAACGGCTGGTCCGCCATCACCGGGACAGGAACGCTCGGGACCCCGGCACGGAGGGCCGCGGCTGCGGTACCGGCTCCGGCGTGGTGCACGACGGCAGCCATGCGGGGGAAGAGGTGGGTGTGCGGCATCTCGCCGACGCTCAGCACGTCGTCCCCTTCCCCGGCTGTTCCGGCCCAGCCCGCCTGCAGAACCCCCCGGACTCCCGCCCGCCGCAGCGCGTCCACCGCGAGCGCGCCCAGCCGCTCGCCCTGCCCCGCCGCCATGCTGCCGAACCCGATGAACACCGGCGGCGGACCCGCCCGGAGGAAGTCCTCGACCTCGGGCGGGAGCCGGTAGTCCGCGGCGACGTGCGGCCACCAGTTGCCGACCACCTGCAACCCCTTCCGCCAGTCGGCCGGGCGGGGCACGAGCGTGGGACTGAACCCGTGCAGCACCGGCCAGTTCACCCGTTCCACGGCCCGCCGCCGGGCGTTTTGGGAGACCGCCGGGAGGCCCAGCCGCTCCCGCAGCCGGCGTGCGGCCCCGGTGTGCAGGCGGTCGACGACCCGCTGGCCGAGCGCGCCCGCGGCCCGGTTGCCCCACCCGCCCAGCGAGCGGCCTCCGCCGACGACCGGCGGGAACTCCCGCGTCGGCAGCGTGGGTTGGAGGTAGACGCCGAGGCTCGGTACGTCCATCGCCTCGGCGAGGTGCCAGCCCAGCGGTGCGGTGGTGGTGCTGAGCAGCAGCAGGTCGGCACCGGGCGCAGCCGCGTCGGCGAGCCCGTCACCGAGCCGGTCGATGAACGCGGCCGCTCGCGCAAACAGTTCGGAGCTGCCGCCCCGGGGACCGGCGGACGCGCCGCGCGGGTCGACCGGGAGCGGACGGAAGTCCAGGCCGCTGTCGACCGCCGACTCGCGGAAGGTCTCCGGCGCGGCGAGCGCGACGTGGTGCCCCTCGCCGCGCAGGTGCGCCCCGAGTCCGGTGTAGGGCGCGACGTCACCGTGCGAGCCGGCCGCCATCACGAGGATCCTCATCGCGTCACCTCCGGGTCGGTCGCGGTCGCGGGGGCGTTCGCCGAGTTCGTCGTCCCGGACTCGTTCGGCGAGCTCGCCGTCGCGGGGGCGTTCGCGCTGTGCCGGTCGGCGTTGCGGCCGATGGCCGTGCGGAGGTAGCCCGCCAGTCCCGGGCGTTGCTCGGCTGCCGGTACGACGAGTGCGAAGGCGCGGGCGTCCGCCTCGTAGTCGTCGGCGATCCGGCAGTGCATCTCGGGCGGGCAGGGCGTGAACCACCGGGTGATGTGCCGCCGGTGTTCCTCGGCGAGGTCCAGCACCACCCCGTGGTCGGCCGGCAGGCCGTCGTCGAAGGCGGCCAGCAGCCGGCCGCGCCACTCGGCGGCCTCCGTCATCAGTTGCCGCCAGTCCTCCTTCGAGTGGGTGGCGGCGCGGGCCAGGGCTTCCCGGTGGCTCTCCCGTTCGCCCCACTTGAGGTGGGCGTCGGCGGCGTAGCTGAGGTCGAAGACGACGTCGCCGAAGACCTCGAAGCGTTCCTCCGGGCCGAGTTCGACCCCGGTGCGCCGGACCTCGATGGCCCGCTCGGCGACGTCGACCAGTTTCTGCAGCCGGGTGATCTGCTCGGTGAGGGCCTGCCGCCGGGCCAGCAGGTGGTCCAGGGCGTTGGCCTGCGGGTCCGCCAGGATGTCGCCGATCTCGTCGAGCGGGAAGCCGAGTTCCCGGTAGAAGAGGATCTGCTGCAGCCTGGCGAGGTCGGCGCCGTTGTAGAGCCGGTAGCCGGCCGGGCTGCGTTCGCTGGGCGACAGCAGCCCGGAGCGGTCGTAGTAGTGCAGGGTCCGAATGGTGACCCCGGCGAATCCGGAGACCTGTCCCACCGACCAGCTCATGCGTCCTCCCGTATCGTCCGTGCATCCGTGCGTTCGCTGCGGCCCCACCGTGCGGCCTGACGTGGGGTGAGGGTCAACACGCGCAGCTCGGCGGCCTGCTCCGGAGCCGGGAAGCGGGCCCGGTCAGGTCTCGCGCTGCGGGTGGTAGGCGGTCTCGGGTATGCCGAAGGTCCAGGCGACCCCGGCGCGGGCGGTGCGGGTGCTCGGGGGGACGCGGAGCCAGTAGGTGCGGTGGGTGCCGTCCGGCTCGGGGGTGGAGTTGACCACCTCGACCATCACGACCGGTTCGTCGTCGGGCAGGACGATCCGCCAGAGCACGCCGGTCTCGTCACGGTGGATGGGCTCGGCACCGGAGTCGGCCAGGTAGCGGTCGTAGCCGTAGTGCTCCAGCAGGACGCGGCGCAGCTCGGCGTTCTCCTCGGTGCGGATCCGCTCGACGCTCACCTCGGCCAGCCCCGCCAGGAACTCCGCGGGGACGGGCATGCCGCGCCAGGCGTGCAGGGCGAAGCCGTCGGCGTACTCCAGCGCGGGCCCGTCCGCCCGGTCGAGCCGTCCGGCCTCGTCGCGGTGCAGTTCGGTCGGCCGCTCGCTGAGCAGGGCCACCTCGCGGTAGGGCCACCACCAGCCGGCCTCGCGGGCCGACTCGGAGAGCGGCGCGACGGCAGCGGCGGCACTCGGCCCGGCGGCCTCGAAGGCCGCGAACCACGGCGCGTCGTGGTGGCCGCGGACGGCGTCCAACAGCGCGAGCCGGACGGTGGTGCGGCGGGCCCGGGCCTCGGTCGCCACGGCGACGTCCGCCGCGCGGTCGGCTTCGGGCGCGAGCCTGTCGAGCACGGCGTTGCGCACCCGGTCGGCGAGCGGGGTGGTGACCGGGCCGAGCTCGCCGCCGGTCAGTGCCCAGTGCGCAGGCCAGCCGGCCGGGCCGACCTCCTCGACGGCCAGCCGCCGGGCCTCCTCCCAGGGCCGGGTGCGCACGGCCTCGCGCACGCTCTGCGCACCGGCGGCCCGCAGCTCCGTCGCCGCCCCGGCTGCGGCGAGCGGCGAGCCGAACCAGCGGATCGCCGCGGGCTCGGGCAGCCCGCCCGCCCGGTAGGCGGCCCGGACGGCGCGCTCGGCCACCGCCCGGTCGCCCGTGCCGGTGGCCGCGGCGGCCGCCCGCCAGCGGGCCGTCACCTCGGCGGGCCGGGCCGCGGCCGGAAGGTCCGTCGTCAGCGCGGCCGCCGGGTTGTCGTGGGTCACCGTCTGCATCGCCTGCTCCGTTCCCGGCCGGGCTCCCCACCCGGCTGTCTCGTTCCCGTTCTCGTTCCCGCTCCGCGGGCCACCCTCGGCCCTGCCACCGCGCAGTGCCCCTGCCCGAGCCCCGCCCGCCGACCCCGTGCGGCAGCCCGCACGACAGGCGCGGCGGAGGTCAGTCCGCGACGATCCGCACCGCGCCGGGGACGTACTCGCGCTGACGGACCACCCGGTACCAGCCCTTGGGCAGCGGTATCGCCGCGTGCTCCTCGTGCACCACCCTGCCGCCCTCGGGCAGGTGCAGCCAGCCCGCGCCGAACGGCCCGGCCTCCCGGCGGAGCTCGCCGGGGCCGACCACGGCGTGCGCGTGCCCGGTGACCTCGCCGAGCGCGAGCACCATCCGGCCCCGCGCGTCCCGGGGCTGCACGGCCGGCTCCGCGATCCGCGGCGGGACCGCGTCCTCCTCGACCGGCACGATCAGCACATCGCCCTGGCGGTACATCAGTCCTCCCTCGCCGTACGGCCGGACCCCGGCGGACCCCGGAGCCCACGGCTCCGCCGCGCTCCCCGCGGTCACTCTCCGGAGCCATGACCGGAACATAGGGCAAGGGTCTGACAACGCACCCCGACGCCCACCCGGCCGCCGGGTTGTCAGCGAGCTGCAGGACGAGATCGCCGCCGCCCTCGCGCACGCGCCCGTGGTCGCCCGGTTGGAGTCGATGGACCTCTCCATGGGCGTGCTCTCCGACGAGGGCGCCACGGCGCTGCTGGAGGGCCAGCCGCTCACCCACCTGCGCCCGCCGACCGGCTGGAGGTGCTGGCCGCCCGGGGAACCACCCGGCTGAGCCTCGGCGTGCAGTCCTTCGACGACACGGAGGCGCGCTCCGCCGTCCGGCCGCAGAAGCGGGCCGAAGTGGAGGCCGCCCTCGGCCGGATCCGGGCGGCCGGGTTCCCGGTCCTCAACATCGACCTCATCTACGGGATCGACGGCCAGACGGAGGCGAGTTGGCTGCGCTCCCTCGACGCCGCGCTCGCCTGGCAGCCCGAGGAGCTGTACCTGTACCCGCTGTACGTCCGTCCGCTGACCGGTCTGGCCCGGCGCGGCGAGCAGGAGAGCCCGGCGGACTGGGACGCCCGCCGGCTCGCGCTCTACCGCTCCGGCCGCGACCACCTGCTCTGCCACGGCTACGAGCAGGCGTCGATGCGGATGTTCCGCCGCGCGGCCTCCCCGCAGGCCGGGGCGGGCGAGTACGCCTGCCAGACCGACGGCATGGTCGGTCTGGGCTGCGGCGCCCGCTCCTACACCTCGCGGCTGCACTACTCCTTCGACTACGCGGTGAACGCCACCGAGGTGCGCGGCATCATCGACGACTACGTCGCCACCGAGGACTTCCACCGGGCCGAGGTGGGCCACCGGATGCTTGGCGCAGAGCCGCGCCGTCGCCACCTGGTGCAGTCGCTGCTGCAGGCCGGGGGCATGCCGCTGGCCGACTACCGGGCCCGGTTCGGCGGTTCGCCCGCGGAGGACTTCCCGGCCGAGCTCGCCGGGTTCGCCGAGCGCGGCTGGCTCGCGGCGGGCGACCCGGAGCACCTGCGGCTCTCGCCGGAGGGGCTGGCCCACTCGGACGCGGTCGGTCCGATGCTGTTCTCGCCCGAGGTCCGGGCCCTGATGGCGGCGTACGAGGCGAAATGACCTTCCTCGGCATGCCCGCCGCCCGGCCCGGTTCCGCTCCCGCCCCCGGGCCGGCTGCGGAGGACGGCGCGCGGGAGCTCACCCTGCTCTACCGCGGCCCACTGGCCTCCTGCGACTACGACTGTCCCTACTGCCCGTTCGCCAAGCGCCGCGACACCCCGGAGTAACTGCGTGCCGACCGGGCCGCGTTGGAGCGCTTCACCAAGTGGGCCGCCGGGCGGGCGGGCAGCGGCGACACGCTGTCGGTGCTGTTCACCCCCTGGGGCGAGGGGCTGGTCCGTTCCTGGTACCGCCGGGCGCTGGTGGAGCTGAGCCGCCTGCCGCACGTCCGCCGGGTCGCGATCCAGACCAACCTCAGCTGCCGCACCGACTGGCTCGCCGGGGCGGACCTCGACACGCTCGCCCTCTGGGTCACCTTCCACCCCGGCCAGGTCGGCCGCGAGCGGTTCCTCGCCAAGTGCCGCGAGCTGGACGTGCTCGGGGTGCGCTACAGCGTCGGCGTGGTCGGCCGGCCCGAGCACCTCGACGAGGCCCGCCGCCTGCGCGCCGAACTCGCCGAGGACGTCTACCTGTGGGTCAACGCCGCCGAGGGCCTCTCCTACCCGGACGCCGAGGCCGCCCGGTGGGCCGAGCTCGACCCGCACTTCGGCTACAGCCGGCACGCCCACCCCAGTGCCGGGCTGCCCTGCCGCACCGGCGAGTCCGTGCTGTCGGTGGACGGCGGGGGGACCGTGCGCCGCTGCCACTTCGTCCGGGACGTCCTCGGCAACCTCTACGACGGCAGCTACCGCGCCGGGCTGGGGCCCCGCCCCTGCCCGGCGACGGTCTGCGACTGCCACATCGGCTACGTCCACCTGGAGACGCTGCCGCTGTACGAGCTGTTCGGCACGGGCGTCCTGGAGCGCGTGCCGCACGAGTGACCGCGGCGCAGGTCATAAATCGGTTGCGAACCGACCACGCTGCGTGAAAGCGTACGAACAACCGCATGCGACCAGCATGTTCAGGAAGGAGGCCCGACATGATCAGCGGCATACGACCGGAAGCCGTGCCGGGCCCCGTGCTCGGACGCAGCCCGGCTCGGTCTCGGCCTGCGCACCGCTCCTTGACAACTGAATCGTGTGCCTTCAGCGCCTCGACATGATCGACGCCCGCCGGCCGCCCGCACGCTCACCCCGCGCCGATGACTCCCAGCAACCCCGCGCCTACCCTCTGCATCGCCTCCTCGCCCACCGGGCGGCCCGGCTCCGGATTGCCTAGCCTGATAGCAGGGAGGAGGCGATACACCATGCTTGGAGACGCACCGCTGCAAGCAGTCATCCCCGCCACCGATCTCGCCCGCGCCAAGGCCTTCTACACCGACACCCTCGGCCTCAAGCTCACCGATGAGAGTGAGGAGGAGTTCGCCTGCGACTCCGGCGGTACCCAGTTCACCGTCTACCACACACCGAGCGGTGGGCAGGCGGCCCACACGCTCGCCAGCTTCAAGGTCGCCGACCTCGACGGCGAGATGGCCGGCCTCCGCGACCGCGGCATCACCTTCGAGGAGTACGACTTCCCCGGCCTGAAGACCGTCAACGGCGTCGCCGAGGGCGAGGGCATGCGCGCCGCCTGGTTCAAGGACAGCGAGGGCAACATCCTCTGCGTGGCCCAGCGCGTCGGGCCGTAGACCGTCCCACCACCCACCCGGCCGGTGGACGGTTCCGCGAGGGTCCGCCCACCGGCCCGTCGCGCCTCCCGCGCCTCCCGCACCCGCGACACCCGCCGCCTCCCCACGCGCGGTGACGCCGCTGCCCGGCCCACTCGTGCGGAGCGGACCGGGCAGCGACAGAGGCAGCGACGGGGACCGGGGCGGAGGCCGGCCGCTCGACCGGTCACCGGTCACCGGTCACCGGTCAACCGATCAGTCGTCCGTCTCGTCGTAGCGGCCGTGGCCGAGCCGGCGCGGGTCGAAGGACCAGATGCCACGGCCGAAGGTGGCGGCGTAGAGCTTGCCGTCCGGGCCGATCTTCAGCTGCTGCACCGAGGTGGTGGGGAGGTTGCGGCCGAGGACGCGCCAGTCGGTGGTGCCGGGGGCGCGGTAGAACGCGGCGAGGTCGGTGCCGAGGGCCAGGCCGCCGTTCGGAAGGATCTTCACCGAGATGGCCGGGACGTCGGGCAGGTTGGTGGACACGTCGGTCCAGCTGACTCCGCCGTCGTAGGTCTCGAAGAGGTGGCCGATGCCCGCGCCGGGGCCCTCCGTCCAGGTGCGCGAGAAGCCGTTGAAGGCGACGAGGACGTGCCGGGCGTCGTTCTCGTCCACGGCGAAGGAGGAGATGTAGCGGTTGGGCAGGGTGCCGTCGACGGGCAGGTCGAGCTGGTGCCAGCCGGTGCCGTCGGTCTTGCCCACCGCGATGCCGCGACTGAAGCCGACGTTGTTGCACGGGCCGCACCAGCCCGCGTACACCGTGCCGTCGACGGTCGCGACGGCGCTGGCAACGTGCCCGGCACCGAGGTCGTAGGCCGAGGTCCACTCGCTGCCGCTGCGGATCGCGTAGCCCTTGTGCTGCACCCAGACGTGCTGGCCGCCGGCGATCCAGGTGTTGCCGTCCTTCGGGTCGCTGGTGATCGGCGCGATGAAGCGCGCGGCACCGGCATCCTTGTCGGGCGGGGCGACCTCGTAGGAGGTGGCCTTGCTCGGGTCCTTCGTCCAGCTGCCGTCGTTCACCGCGCAGTTCTGGGTGACCCACATGTCGAGGTAGACGTACTCCTCGGCCATGTTGCAGCCGTTGTTCGGGTCGACGAGGGTGTCGGCGCCGTCACCGCCGAAGTTGGATCCCATCACCTTGTCGTGGGCGCGCAGGATCGACTGGCCGTTGTCCTGCAGGCCACCGGTGACGATCACGCCCTTGCCCGAACGGTCCGCCGGGTCCTTGCCGACGCCGACCGAGTAGTACTGCAGGGTGTCGATGGTGCCGTCGTTGAGCGGCGTCCAGTCCTTGGCGTGGCCGTAGGCGTCCAACTGCCCCGCGGCCGGGCGCCGGTAGATGCCACCGTCGTTGCCGACGAACACGGTGGCCTTGCCCTGGTAGCCGCCGAAGGCGACGGCGTGCTGGTCGGAGTGGGTGGTCGGCGAGCAGTCGCCGGTCTGCTTCGCCGGGTCGATGCTCCAGCAGGGGAAGCCGTTGTTCCAGTACGGCCCGACGGTGGCCCATTCGGCGCCGCCGTCGGTGGTCTCGAAGACCTCCTCAAGACCGGCGTAGACGTGGTCCGGGTTCGCCGGGTCGACCTGGAGGGACTGGTTGTACCAGGCCTGGATGCCGGGCTGGTAGCCCTCGTCCTGCAGCGCGGAGCCGGAGTTCTTCAGCTTGTCCTTGTCCGCGATCTGGGTCCACGGTCCGGACGGCGAACCGGACTTGGAGACGTAGATGCCCTTGAGGCCGGTGTCCGGGTCGCTCGCCATGACGGCCGGGGACTGGTCGATCGCGTAGTAGCGCGAGCCGTCCGCCGAGCGCGCGAAGGTCACGTTGCCGACGTTCGCGGCGTCGGTCGGCAGGTCCCCGAGCGAGGCCACACGCTGCCAACTGCCGTCCGCGGCCTTGCTGTAGAAGCCGTTGTAGGTGTCGCCGCCGCGCCAGCCCACCGCCAGGACCACCTTGGACGGGTCCTTGGGGTCGATCGCGATGTCGTTGGCGATGTTCTTGTACGGCGCAGCCGGGTCCCCGGCCTCGGCGCCTCCCGGCAGGTACTCCGGGTTGGGCGCGAACTCCAGCGTCCACGGGCCCGACAGCGTGGTGACCGAGTGGCTCCACACGCCCCGGCTGGTGGCCGCCCACACCTTGCCGCCGCCGAAGCGCAGCGCGTGGATGATGGTCGACTCCAGCTCGGCGCCGCCCACCCTCATGCCGGGCTGGAACTCGCCGTGCCTGGGATCGCCGAGCACGTACACACCGGTACCGACGTACGAGGTCGCACCGGTGTTGGACTCGCCCGTGGCGTACCAGAGCCGGCCGCCCTCGTCGAGGTTCAGGGTCCCGGTGGACAGGGTGGGCAGCTTGTCGGCGATCGGCTCCCAGTGACCGCCGCCGGTGCGGGAGCGGAACACCCCGCCGTTGGCACCGCCCGCGTAGACGTAGCCGTCCTTGTCGGCCGCGAGGCCGGTGATCCGGCCCGTGACCAGACCGGTTCCGCCGCTGGAGTTGGAGTTGACGTCGCGGTAGCGCGGGTCGTCGGAGTCGTACGGCTTGTCGGTGACGTGGTCCCAGGTGCCGCCGGTGTGCGGCATGGACTGCAGTTGGGCCCAGGCCGCACCGTAGGCGCCGGGCGCGACCACACCCGGGGCGGTGCGGGCCTCGGTGTACTGTGCGGTGCCCTCGGCGGAGTTCTCCGCCTCGTCACCGCCGTCCCCGGCCTCCGTCTCGGCCCGCGGGCTGAGGCCCGGGGCCGCCGGGGCCGCGGTCGTCGCGCCGGCGGCGTTCCGCACCTTCCGGGCGTGCTGTTTGCCGATGTCCGCCTGGTGCCGGACCTGCCACGGCTGCGAGTCCGTGGGGGCGGGCGGCGCGGCGAGCGCCTGGGTGGTGGTCAGTCCGATCGCGGTGAGCGTGACGGCGCTCAGCAGCAGCCGTCGTCGTTGCCTGGTGGGCACGGTTGCGGTCCTCCCCTGCGGCCGGCCGCGCGGTCGCGCGACTCGGCGGAAACAGGGGGACAGCCTGGTCGGCCGATCCGTCCGGGGGAAGGGGCGTACGGTAAGAAGGCGGTAAGGCCCTTACGGTTTCGAACAGTTGGCATTCACCGAATACTGACTGACCGTCATACCGGCGCGGGGGTATTCCGATCAGTGCCCACGCACCCGTCGCCAGGCCGCGCGCACGAAGGCGACCGGGTCGAAGGCGCCGGGGCGGTCCCGGGTCAGCGGGTAGCAGGCGAATCCGATCAGCGCCGCGCTGAGGTGACCGATGCTGGTGTAGTCCCGGTTCTGCTGGACACCCAGGCCGTAGACGACCAGCACGCCGACCGCGTACAGGTACCGCCAGGGCCGCACGATCAGGTAGGTGAGCACCGCGACCACGCCGGCGAGGGCGTAGCTGACGCCGTAGTCGAGGGTGTAGACGGCCCTCGGCGGGGCGAGCCCGCGGTGGATCGCCCAGCCGAGCACGCCCTCGCTGAGGTAGGTCGCACCGACGTGCGCGATCCCCGCCACCGAGATCCAGCGCAGCGTTCCGAGCCAGCGCTCGGCAGGCACGTGGAAGAGGTTGTAGAGCAGGAAGTAGGACAGCCACCCGCCGCCCGCGATCCACAGCGCGCTGGTCACCAGGACCCGGACCGGCGAGACCTGCAGGTGGTGCAGGTTGGTCGAGCGCCGCTGCAGGATGCGGTCGGCGGTCATCGGGTCGACGTGCCGGATCACCTGCGTGGTGACGAGCAGGATCGCCAGCCAGATGTAGGTGCCCGGCGCGCGCCGGACGTAGGCCCACACCGCGTGGGCGGCGCGTGCCCACCAGGGCCGCCGGTGCGCCTCGGAGCTCCTGGCGGTACTGCCGGCCATCGACGCCTCCTCGGCACTCCTCCCCGCACCGTCCACTCCCCTCACCCTCCCCCCGCCCGGCCGCCACCCGCCGCCGCGGCGGCCCGTCCGGGTGATCCGCCGCCGCCTCGGTCCCTCCCTGACCGGGCGCCCCACGAGCCGGGAGCCCTCGCGGACCGGGAGCCCTCGCGGACCGGGAACCCGCACGGGCCGGGAGCCCGCACCACCCGGGCCCGGACGGACCCGGTCCTGCCCGGCCCGTCGTCCGGCGGCCCGTCGTCCGGCGGCACGGCAGCCGGCGCCGGCGGCTACTCCCCCGGATCGGTGACCACGAGGACGACGTGCCTCGCGTCGTCGCTGTGCACGGCACTGGAGCGGTAGCCGGGCGGGACGTACAGGGCCTCGCCAGTCAGGGTGGGGACTTCGGCGGCGGGGGTGCCCGGCGACCGGAGCGTCCAGCGGCTCGATCCGGCGGACTGGATCACCAGGACGTGGCCGGAGGGTGGTCGCGCGCCGGTGGCGTGCTCGACCTTCCAGCCCAGCAGGCTCGTGAGGCCGGCCGCGACGTACCCGGCCAGTGCCGTGTCCGGAGGTCCGCCGGCGCCTCGGGGCACGACGGGGTCGTTCTCGGGCCAGAGCAGGCCGAAGGTGCGGGCGAAGTGGGCGTCCAGGAAGAGCGCCAGCTCCTGGAGGTAGGGATCCGTCCCGGGGCGCTCGCTCAGACGTTCCCAGTTCACGTGTCGTCTCCTTCGACGGTGCCGTCCACCACAGTGATGTCGGAGTGTCAAGAATGGTGCATCGGCGTGTCGCGCGGCATCACGATTTTCAGGTATCCAGCAGGCCCGCCCGACTGGCGGCGACGCCCGCCTGGAAGCGGCTGTCCGCACCGAGCTGCTCCAGGATCTCGGCGATGTGACGGCGCGCGGTGCGCAGCGACATGCCCAGCCGACGGGCGATCGCCTCGTCCTTCAGGCCGTCGGCGAGCAGGCGCAGGATCGTGGAGTGCAGTTCCCGGGCGACGGCCTCCATCTCGCGTCCGGTCGACTCCTGGAACGGGGTGGCCTGGCCCCAGGTGAGTTCGAACATCTCGTAGAGGTAGGCGACGGTCGACGGGTCGCGGACGACCGCCGCTCCCAGCTCCGGGCCCGCCGCCGGGAGGAAGGCGGTCTCGCGGTCCATGATGATGAGCCGACCGGCCAGTTCGTGCGTGGTGCGATACTCGGCGCCCAGGTCGGAAGCGGCGGCGACGTAGGCCTGGCTGGGGCCGTTGAAGCGGGCGGTGTGGTGGTAGAGGGTGCGGATGCGCACGCCGCGCTCCAGCATCGCCCGGTCGCGCACCAGCGCCTCGGACATCGCCTCGGGGAGCCGGGCGCCTCCGCCGGGCTGGCAGGAGACCACCTCGGTGGTGCACTGCTCGCCCAGCCGGTTGAGCAGGAAGCGCACCTCCGCCAGGGTGGGGATCACCTCGATGCCCGCGCCGGACTCCCGGCTGTCCGGGAAGAGCGGGGCGAACTCGTCGAACCGGCTGCGCATCCGGGCGATGTCGTCCTGGCGCCGGCGGATCTCCGCCTCGACGGGCGCGGCGCGCCGGAAGAAGGCCGAGTCGGGGGACACCACCCGCAGGCCTTCCTGCCGGGCGCCGGCCGGCGCCAGCAGTCCCGCGTCGAGCAGCCGCCCGACCGCCGCCGACACGTCGGACGGGGACAGTCCGGTCGCCCGGGCCACGACCGCCGCATCGTGGGCGCCGGTGTACCGGTTCTCCGCGAACCATGCGTAAACGGAGAGGTCGGGTTCGCGCCCCAGCCCTGCTTCGCTCCGACGCTCCCGACGCTCTGTCACATCGCGATCGCAATTGTCCATATTTACCCCCACACCCCTTTGCTGCCAGGCAAGTTGATGAACGGTTCCAAGCATGTCGACGATCTTCGGTGCCCGCCAGAGTGGAGCCATGGCCCCGTCACCCCATGGGGCGAATGCAAACGACCCCGGGAGATCCCCATGAAGCGCACCATCCTCACCACCGTGGCGCTGCTCGGCGCGGCCGCCGCCTGGCTGACGCCGACCGCCTCGGCCGCCGTCCCGGGGCACGACCACCGCGACGGCGCGACCGCTGCCACCCATCGCGCCGGGCCCGCCCCGTCCGCCACCGTCATCTGCCCGGCCAGTACCCGCTGCAACGACACCTCCTGGGGAGGCTGAGCCCTTTGTTCACAACGCGGGAGAGGGAGATCCTCGTTCACCTCGCACAGGGCCGCACCTCCCGGGTGATCGCCCACCTGCTGCACCTGAGCCACCACACCGTCGAGACCCACGTCCGCAACATGCGGGCCAAGAGCGGGGCCAGCAGCCGCACCCAGTTGCTGGCCATCGCCCTCGGGGTCGACGCCGTCGGGCCCGCCGGGCCCAACAGGGGCTGATCGCCGATCCAGTCCGAATCCGCTCAGCACTCCCGACGGGGGTCGGACAGGTCCGGCCGGCCGGCGACCCGCCCTGCGGCGACGCCAGGACCGGCGGGTACCGGGCGTGCTGGGAGGACCACTCCGGAGAAGGGGGATGTCACAGACCGATGGAAATACCGATCCTGATTTGTGCGGGCCAGCCGCTGATGCGCAGCGGACTCTCCTCGGCCCTCGTGGCCGAGCCGGACATCCGGGTGGTCGGCGAGACCGCGGACGGGAGCACCGCCAGCGCGCTGGCCCGGGAGCTGAACCCCGCCGTCGTCGTGGCCGACTTCGAACTCGCGGACATGACGGGGATCGATCTCGTCCGCGAACTCCTGGGGCCGAGCCGGGAGGCCCCCCGTACGCTGCTGATGGCACCGGCCGAGGACGACGCCGTCCTGGAGTCCATCCTCGCGGGAGCGACCGGGATCGTCACCCGGAACACCCTGGTGGAGGACTTCCCCCAGGCGATCAGAGCCATGGCCACCGGCCACTCCTTCCTCTCGCCCGACATCGCGGCCCTGCTCCTGGGCTGGGTCCGCGACAAACAGCCCGCGCTGTTCCCCGCGCTCGGTCTCAACCTCCTCACCTTCCGCGAACGCGAGATCCTGGCGCTCCTGGCGAACGGGATGTCCAACGCCGAGATCTCCAAGCGGCTCTGCATCGTGCAGTCGACGGTCAAGTTCCACGTCTCCCAGCTGCTCAGGAAGCTCGGCCTCAGGGACCGTCTGCAGGCCGCCGTGTTCGCCCACCAGAACGGTGTCATCTGATGCTGCGACAGAACCAGGACCACGGTGCCCGTTGGCTGCCGTGGACCAAGGGGACGACGGGCCTGCCCCGCGTCTACTGCCTCCCCTTCGCCGGCGGGGCGGCGCACTTCTTCCGCCCGTGGACGGAGGCGGCCCGGCACCTCGCGGTCGAGGTCGTCCCGGTCGAACTGCCGGGCCACGGGACCAGGTTGCGCGATCCCCTGGTGAGCGGCATGGCCGCCATGGTGGACGCGCTGTGCGAGGAGGTCCTCCGGCAGGAGAGCGGGCCCTTCGCGATCCTCGGTCACAGCATGGGCGCGAAGATCGCGTACGCGGTGGCCGAAGAGCTGGAGCGGCGGCCCGGGGCGACGCCGCCGGCCCGGCTGTTCGTGTCCGGGGCCCTGCCGGCCTCGGTCCCCGAGCCGAAGCCGCTGCACGGCCTGCCGGACGCCGCGCTCACGGCGGAGCTGTCCGCGATGGGCGGTACGCCTCCCGAGATCCTCGCCAACGCCGAACTGATGGAGATCATGCTGCCGGTGATCCGGGCCGACCTGACCCTGCTGGAACAGTGGCACGCGTCGCCGCGGAGCCGGGTCTCCTGCCCCATCACGGCGTTCGCCGGCCGGGACGACCGGATCGTCCCGGCGGAGCTGACCACGGGCTGGGCCGACCACACCTCGGCGTCCTTCGCGCTCCAGGTCCATCCCGGGGACCACTTCTTCCTGCGGGAGGAGAGGGACGCCGTGCTCGCCCGGGTCGCCGCCGACCTCCACGACCGCCCCGGCGACCGTCCGGCCCCGAGCGAGGTGTGACGAACCGCCGCATTCCGTCGGCCCGTCACACCTCCACGTCCCCGTCCCCGCCTCGGCGGCTCGTCGAGCCTCCCGGCCGCCCGTCACCCCTCCTCGACGCCGACCTCGATCAGTCCGGTCGCCTCGACCAGCGCCCGTCCGACGTCCTGCGGCGACGACCCGACGGCGATGACGTGGCCCAGCCGGTCGTAGGCGCTCCGCGGCGGCCGGACCTCGCGCCCCGGCGTCCCGCTCACCAGGACGCGCTCCACGCCCGGCACCCGCTCGGCCTGCCGGACCCCGTCCACGCCGGTCAGCCGCCCCGGCCGCGGCGCGGTCAGGAACCGCAGTCCGGCCCGGCGTGCGTGGTCGGCCGACAGGTTCAGCGGCAGGCCGGCGGCGGCGCGGATCTGCTGCTCCAGCAGATCGATCCCGGTGGCCGGGCGGATCAGTTCCGGGATCATGCCGCCGGCCAGCCGTCCGTTGATCTCGATGACGGCCGGGCCGTCGGCGGTCAGCCTGAGCTCGACGTGCGCCGGGCCGCGCTCGAAGCCGACGGCCTTCAGCGCCTGCCGGGCCGTGTCGGCGATCCGCTCGGCCAGCGCGTCGTCGATGTCGGCGGGGAAGAGGTGACCGGTCTCGACGAAGTACGGCAGCGGGCTGACGGTGCGCTGGGTGACGCCGACGCACCGGGCCTCGCCGTCCACGCCGAACATCTCGGCGCTGAACTCGGGCCCGTCCACGAACTGTTCGACCAGCACCGCGCCCGGGGTCCGCTGGCCGCGCACGTTGTGGGTGACGGCGAGCAGGTCGACGGCGTGCGCGACGGCGGTCGCGGCGTCCTCGCACCACAGCACGGACTGCGAGCCGGACTCCCCGACCGGCTTGACCACGCAGGGCAGCCCCACCGCGGCGACGGCGGCCGCGACCCGGTCCGGGTCCGGGTCCGTGACGATCGCGAAGCCGGGCTGGGTCACCCCGGCCTCGTGCAGCGCCGTGCGGGTCAGCGCCTTGTTGCGGCAGCGGGTCATCGCCTCCACCGGGTTGCCGGGCGTGCCCAGGGCCGCGGCCGCCCGCGCGGTGTGCTCCAGGTAGAACTCGCTGGTCGTCGTGACGCCCGCCACCCGGCGTCCGGCGCTGACCGCGGCGACGGCCCCGGTCAGCGCGGCCTCGTCGTCGGTGTCGCAGACCACGACCCGGCAGCCGGTGCCGGGCAGTTCCGGGTAGCGGGCCGCGTCCTTGGTGAACAGCACCGGTTCCAGGGCCAGCCGGACGGCCGTCCGCAACGCGATCATCCCGGTGCCGGTGGTGTTGGACTCGATGAACAGCAGCAGCTTCCGGTCCCGGCGGGGTATCCGGGCGAACGACCAGCTGGAGACGGTGGCACCGTACTCCACCTCTTCCGGGGCGGTGGAGACGGTGCCGAGCTCGGCGCCGTCGGCGTAGACGGTGTCCACGTACCGGTCCCCGCGGTCCGGCATGATCCCGACCAGCCGGGTGCCCGGCTCGGCGCGGGCCGCGAGGTGGGTGAGGATCCGGTAGACCGAGCCGGAGGTGTTCCCGCCGAAGATCTTCTGCTCCCGGGCGAGCCGGCGGGTGGCGTCGAAGGCCTCGTCGTCGGACAGCCAGTGCACCTCGTCGAGGAGCCGGTAGTCGATGTTCTCCGGGATGAGGCTGTTGCCGAGTCCGCTCTGCCTGCGGGTCGGGCGGTCCGGCTGGCCGAAGAGCACGCTGCCCACGCAGTCCACGCCCACCACCGAGACGTCCGGCAGGCGCTCCAGCAGCGCCCTGGACGTCCCGCAGAGCGAGCCTCCGCTGCCCACCGCCCCGACCACGACGTCCACCGGGCCCAGGTCGGCGACCAGTTCGTCGGCCAGGCCGCGGTACGCCGCCGGGTTCTGCGGGTTGCTGTACTGCTGCGGCCAGAACGCGCCGGGCAGACCGGCCATCAGCTCGGCCAGCCGCTCCAGCCGGGCGCTCTGCCAGCCCTGACCGGTCATCGCCGACACGACGTGGACCTCGCAGCCCAGCGTGCGCAGCTTGGCCAGGGTGACGGGGTCGATGCGCGGGTCCGTGACGATGTGCACGGGGTGGCCGAGGTAGGTGCCGACCAGGGCCACCCCGAGCGCCATCGTGCCCGAGGAGCTCTCCACGATCGGCCCGCCCTCGGCGAGCGCGCCGGTGCGCCGGGCTTCGAGGATCACCTGCCGGGCCACCCGGTCCTTCATCGCGAAGAGGTTCTGCATCTCCAGTTTGGCGAAGACCTCGACGCCCTCGGGGGCGTCCACCCGCAGCCGCACCGCCGGGGTGTGGCCGATGCCGTCGATGACCGATTCCTGCCGCATGTGTGCACGTCCTTGGGAGGTGTGGGATCCGCCGCTACCGGGCGGGCTGGGTGAGGGTCCGGAACAGCGACGTGTCGTCGCCCAGGGCCTCGCAGGCCGCGTGCGCTTCGGCCACCTTGCGGGCGCGGTCCGGGTCCGCGTCGTCGAACAGCAGGCCCAGCATGGTGCCGCTGTGCGCGCACACCACGCCGAGTGCCCCGGTCCGCCCCGCGATGGCCAGCATCGCGTCCAGGTGCCGCTTGGGTGCGAACCGCTGGTTGAGGACGGCACTGCGGGTGGTCACCCGGCCCACGGCGGCGAGGTCCCCGGCGCGCACGGCCGCGGTCAGGGTGCCCAGCAGTCCGGTGAACTCGGCGGTCTCGGCAGGCGAGTAGCGCTTGGGGCGCTTGTTGAAGGCGACGGTGTCCAGGTGGCCGCCCTCGTCCACCGCCACCACGGTGGCCGGCGCCAGGCCGCCGAGGGTCTCGCGCAGCCGCACCTCGCGGTGCTCGAAGACGACGACGCCCGGGTGCATCACCCCGTCGGTCGGCTCGATCGGGCGCAGCCAGTGCTCCACCGCGGCCGGACCGGTGTCCAGTCCCAGCGCGCCGCCGACCGCGCGCGCGGTGGCGACCAGGTCGGCCGAGGAGCTGGCCAGTCCCTTGCCGACGAGCAGGTCGCTGTCCAGGATCAGGGTCCCGCCGCCACCGGGCTGGTGCGAGGTCAGCATGGCCTCGGCCAGCCGCAGGGACTTCGTCTTGTGCGCGGGGAAGACCCGCAGCGGACCGGCCGGGTCGTGGCGGAACCAGGCCCGGGAGCGGAGCGTGATCGGCAGGGTGACGAGGAAGTCGGTGCCGTCCGGCAGCCGGCCCTGGAGCAGTTCGCCGAAGGTGCCGGAGGCGTCGGCCCGGCCGCTGCGCAGGTCCGCGCCCGGGCGGCGGGTGATGAGGCTGGGGCCGGTCACGGGGCGCCCGCCGGGGTGCCCTCGCCGGTGCCGGCCGCACTGTTCCCACCGATGCCCTCGGCACTGCCCGCACCGACGCCCTCGGCACTGCCCGCACCGATGCCCTCGGCAGTGTCCCCACCGATGCTCTCGGCGGACTCCCCACCGATGCCCTCGACGGCCAGCAGGGCATCGACGCGCGCCGCGGCGACGCCCGCCGCCTCGCCGCGCAGCCGCCACTGCTCGGACACCTCCCGGAAGGCGCGTTCCTGCGCGGCGAGCACGGCACGCACGGCGTCGGGGTGCGTCGAGCCCGCGGAGTGCTTGACCCGGACGGCCTTGTCGGCGTCGAGGGAGCCGGACAGCAGTTCGGCGGGTTCGGGCACCCGGTGGCCGTGCTCCTCGGCGATCGCCGCGAGCAGCGGGCCGTCAGGGGTGGCCGCGGGCAGGCCCTTGGCGATGGCGGCCCTGACATAGGCTCCGGCGATCACCTGCGCCGTCCGCCACGGCACGCCGGCCTCAAGGGTCAGCAGGTTCGCCAGGGTGAAGGCGCCGAGGAAGTCCCCCTCGCAGGCCTCGCGCATGCGGTCGGTCCGGAAGGTGGCGGTGGCGAGGGCGGTGTGGGCCAGCCGCAGGGCCGAGCGCAGCGCGGCGAACTGGGCCGGGAGGTGCCGCCCGGCCTCCTTGGACACCTCGACGCTGTTGGCGTACGGGGTGCCGTGCTGGGCGAAGGCGAGCTGGGTCGCGCAGCCGACGACGTGCGAGCAGCGGCCCCGGATCCGTTCCAGGACCGGGAAGTTGCGCTTCTGCGGCATCGCGGCCGAGATCCCGGCCAGCGCGTCGGGGAAGTCCACGAACCCGAACCCGGCGCCGCTCCACGTCATCAGGTCGGTGGTGAAGCGGCTGAGGAGCACCGCGAAGTTCGACAGCTCGGACGTGACCGCGAGGGCCCAGGACCGGGAGGCCACCGACACGAGGGCGTGCGGCTGCGGCTCCCGGAAGCCCAGCAGGCCGGCCATCCGGTCGCGGTCCCAGGGCAGTTCCTGGCCGGCCATGCTGCCCGCGCCGAGGGGCGAGCGGTCGATCCCGTCGTAGGTGGTCAGCAGCCGCCGGGCCGCGGCGAGGGTCTCCTCGGAGAGGGCCGAGAGGTAGAAGGCGGGTGTGATGGTCTGCGCGGCCTGCGCGTGGGTGTATCCGGGCATCGGGCTGTCCGGCAGTTCGGCGGCGCGCGCCGCCGCCGTGCGCCCCAGGGCGACGAGGTCCCCGGCGAGGGCACGGACGTTCTCGCGGCAGGACAGCAGCTGGCCGCAGGCCTGGAAGTCGTTGCGGCTGCGGTCCACGTGCCAGGCCGCGAACGGGGCGGTGCCGCCGCGGGCCACGTGGCGTTCCATGGCGAAGAAGATGTCCGACATGTTGTCCCGCGGGTCCGCCCGGATCAGCTCGGGGGTCAGCTCGTCGAGCCTTTCGGCGATCGCGGCCGCCCCGTGCGGGTCGACCAGGCCCATCCTGCGGTACTCCAGCAGCAGCACCTTCTCGATGGACACGTAGTGCGGCAGCAGGGCCTGGGCCTCGTAGCCGAACTGCGGGGCCAGCACCTCCTCGTCCCAGACCTCGCTGGGCACGCCGTCGATCCGGCCGGTCACTGCCATGTCTCTCCTTCGGGGTCGGTCCGGTCCTCCCGGCGCGTCGCGCTGTGCCGCTCAGGCCCGGCGCTGTGCCGCTCCGGCCCGGCGGTCTGCCGCTCCAGCTCGGCGGCCAGCCGTGCGACGGTCGGGTGCGAGAAGAAGGCGTCGGCGGTGGTCTCGACGCGGTGGTCGGACGACAGCCGGGCGAGCAGGCGCAGCGCCTGCAGCGAGTGGCCGCCGACGGCGAAGAAGTCGTCGTCGACGCCCACCTCGTCGACGCCGAGGACGTCGGCCCAGGCGCGGGCGACCAGTTCCTCGGCGGCGGTGCGCGGCGGAACGTGGCCGGGCCGCGGGGCCGGGGTGTCGCCCGGCCCGGGCCACGGGCCGGCCGGGAGCCGGGACAGCGGTGTCGCCGGGTCGGCGAGGGCCGCCGTGAGCACCGCCGCGTAGTCGGCGAGCAGCCCTGCGGCGGTCTCCCGTCCGAACAGGGCGGTGTCGTACTCGATGCGGGCCGTGGTGCCGGACACCTCCAGCAGCAGGTCGTCCTCGGCCGCGGTGGACGGGGGCCCGAAGCCCTCGGCCGCGGTGACGTTGAACGCCAGCTGGTAGAGCGGGGGCAGGCCGGGTCCGCGCTGCGGTGCGAGCTGCTCGACCACGGTCTGGAACGGCAGCTCCTGGTGGTCGCGGGCCGCCCGCCAGACCGCCCGGACGCGTTCGACGAGCCCGGCGTACGACGGGTCGCCCGAGGCGTCCACCCGGAGCACCACCATGTTCACGAAGGTGCCGACGAGGGGCAGCAGTTCGGGGCGGTCCCGGCCGGACAGCGGCACCCCGAGGACGACGTCGTCCCGGCCGGAGCGCCGGTGGAGCAGGGCCGCGTACCCGGCGAGCAGCAGCTCGAACGACGTGACCCCGTACCGGCGGGCGGCCTCCGCGAGCGCGGACGCGGTGCCGGCCGGGAGCTCGGCCCGGAGTTCCGCGCCGGCGAAGGACCGCCGGGCCGGCCGCGGCCGGTCCAACGGGAGGCCGTGCGCGGCCGGCAGACCGGCGAGCTGTGCCCGCCAGTAGTCGGCCAGCTCGGCGGCCCTGGCCCCGCCGAGCCGTTCGCGCTGCTGCCGCGCGTAGTCGCCGTAGGAGAGCGGGAGTCGGGGGACGCGCGGCGGCCGGTCCTGTTCGGACGCCGCGCAGAACTCGGTGATCTCGGCGTGGAGGTTGAACAGTGACGGGGCGTCGCAGACCGCGTGGTGGGCGACGAACAGCAACCGCCAGCGCCCGGCGCCGAGTCCGACCAGGCCCGCGCGCCACAGCGGTGCGCGGGAGAGGTCGAAGGCGGTGTGCTTCAGCCGGTCGGCGAGGGCGGCACGGTCGTCGCGCTGCTCCTCCTCGGTGCGGCCGGACAGGTCGACGACCTCCAGGTCGAGGTCGACGCGGTCGCGGACGACCGCGGTCAGCGCGCCGTCCACGACCCGGAACCCGGTGCGCAGCGCCTCGTGCCGGTCCACCACGGCGGCCAGTGCCGCCCGGATCTGCGCCTCGGAGACGTCCCCGTGCAGCGGCCACTGGTCCGCGACGTGGTACAGCGCGGTGTCGGCGGCGAACCGGCTGGCCAGCCAGGCGCGTTCCTGTGCGAAGGAGGCGGCGGTCATCCGGCCCCACCGCCGGGCCGGAGGTGGTCGGCGGCACGGACGGGGCCGTCCAGGACGTGGTCGGCGAGGCGGACGGGATCGCCGAGCACGACGGCGACCTCCCGGCGGCCCTCGTAGGGCTCCCGGCTGTGGGCCATCCGGATGTTGTCGACGACCAGGACGTCGCCGTCCTGCCAGGACTCGCCGAAGGCGGCAGCGTCGTAGACCGCGTTGACGGTCTCGACGGTGTCGGCGTCGATCGGGGTGGTGTCGCCGTGGGCGGTGGTGAACGGCAGGCCGGCCGGCCCGTACTGGTCGAGCAGGTACTCGCGGATCGCCGGGTCCATGGTCAGTTCGTTGAGGAAGGCGATCTGGTTGAACCAGCCGGGCGCGCCGGTCTGGGGGTGGGCGACGACCGCGGCCCGGCGCTGCACGGTGCGCAGCCGGCCGTCCTCGTACCACTCGTGCCGGATGCCCTCGGCCGCGCAGTAGGCGTCGACCAGGGCCCGGTCGTCGGTGCCGAAGGCGTCCGTCCAGGGCACGCCGACGTCCTGGTAGGTCCGCAGCAGCAGCCAGCCGTGCCGGCGGAACGGCTCGACCAGGTCCCGGGGCAGGCTGCGCAGCACCTGCTGGGAGTCGGCGAGCATGGTCCGGCCGCCGCGCTCCGGGGCGGTCAGGCACCCGAACACCAGCAGTCCGGGGACCTCGGCGGCGTAGCTCTGCTCGTGGTGCATGCACATCGGGGCGTCCGCGGGCCAGTGCGAGGCCGAGTAGACCGTGTCGCCGTGGCGGTCGCGGGGCGCGAACCCCTCCCGTTCGGCCATCGGCTCGACGCCGAGCGCGGCGGTGACGGCCGCGAGGTCGGCGGCGGAGGCGACGCCCAGGCCGCGGAGCAGGACGGCCCCGGACGCCTCGACCTCGGCGAGGACCTCCTCGCGGTGCTCGGCGGCCCACTGCGGGCCGGGGGCGGCTGCCAGCACGTGCAGGCCCGGCGCGCTGCGGGTGGCAGGGGTCATCGCCGCGCCTCCGTGCTCCGGCCGGCCGCCTTGCGGTCGAGGAGTCCGGCCACCTCGGCGACGGTCGGGGTGGCCTTCAGCTCGCCGACCGTCACCGCGCGGTCCAGGGCGATCGCCAGCCGGATCGCGGCGAGCGAGGTGCCGCCGAGCTCGACGAAGCGGGAGCCGCGGCCGACCTGGTCGAGCGGGACGTCGAGCAGTTCGGCCCACAGCCGGGCGACCCGCCGCTCGGTGTCGGTCTCCGGGAGCACCACGTCGCCGTCGGCGGCCGGCCGGCCCTGGGCCCGGGCCTCGGCGGTCAGCGCCTTCTTGTCGATCTTGCCGTTCGCGGACAGCGGCAGCCGGGCGAGGCGGTGCAGCCGGCCGGGCACCATGTAGTGCGGCAGCACGGCGGCCAGGGCCCGGTCCACGGCCCCGGGCTCCGGGGCGGCGGCGCCGCTGTAGAAGCCGACCAGTTGCGGGTCCTCGGCCGAACCCGCGATCACCACGGCGCCGTCCCGGACACCGGGGACCTGCAGCAGGCGGTTCTCGATCTCGCCGATCTCGATCCGGAACCCGCTCACCTTCACCTGGGAGTCCCGGCGGCCGAGGTACTCGAACTCGCCGGAGGGCAGCCGGCGGCCGAAGTCTCCGGAGCGGTAGAGCCGTTCGCCCGACCGGTACGGGTCCGGCCGGTACGCGGCGTCCGTCCGGGCGGCGTCGTTGACGTACCCGCGGCCGACGCACACCCCCGCGAAGACGATCTCCCCCGGCGCCCCGTCGGGGACCATCCGCAGCCGCTCGTCCACCACGTACACCCGGACGTTGCGGGTCGGCGGGCCGAGCGGGACGGCCCGGCCGACCGGCGGGCGGCGCAGCACGCCGTGGTTGGTGTCGTCCGAAACCTCGGTCGTGCCGTAGCAGTTGACGAGCGGGATGCCGGGGAAGGCGGCGAACCAGCGGTGCACCAGTTCGGCCTTGAGCGCCTCGCCGGTCACCGCGAGGCAGCGCAGGGACGGCAGGCCGAGGCGGTCGTCCTGGAGGGTCTCCAGCACCAGGTCCAGGTAGGAGGGCACCAGTTGGGCCACCTGGACGCCCGCGCGGGTGACGGTCTCCACGAACCGGCGGACGTCGGTGACGGTTTCCTGTCCGATGATCTCCGTCCGGCCGCCGACCAGCAGTGCGCAGACCAGCTGCCACAGCGAGATGTCGAAGCACTGCGGGGCGGTCTGGGCGATGACGTCGCCCTCGCGGACGCCCAGGTCCTCGATCTTGGCGTAGAGGTGGTTGAGGAAGCCGGCGTGTTCGCACATCGCGCCCTTGGGCTCACCGGTCGAGCCCGAGGTGAAGTAGATGTACGCCAACTGGTCGGCGCGGACGGCCAGTCCGAGGTCCTCGTCGGACTCGGGCGCCGCAACCTCCGCCGGCACCTCGGTCGGCATCTCGGTCAGCACCGAGACGGTCACCTCGCCACCGCGCCCGCGCCCGCGCCCGCGCACCGCCTCGTCGAGCTGGGCCAGCCCCGGGTCCGCCAGGACCCGGCGGCAGCCGCTGCGCTCCAGCACGACGGAGATCCGCTCGGCCGGGAAGGCCGGGTCCAGCGGGAGGTAGCAGCCGCCCGCCTTGAAGACCGCGATCACCGCGGCCATCCACTCCAGCGAACGCTCGGCCACCACGGCCACCACGTCCTCGTCGGCCAGCCCCTGCCGGCGCAGCGACCGGGCGATCCGGTTGGCGCGGCGGTTCAGCTCCGCGTACGTCCAGCTCCGCCCGGCCTGCACCGCGGCGACCGCGTCGGGGTGCCGGCGCACCCGCTCCTCGAACAGCTCGTGGAACCGGCGGTCCGGCAGCGCCCGGACCGGACCGGCGGAGGCCGCGAGCGTGGCCGCGAGCTCCTCCCCGGCGACCAGGCCGTGCTCGTCGTGCGCCTCGTCCGGGGAGCCGGTCATCCGCTCCAGGACCGTCCGGACGTAGCCCTCGGCCCGGTCCGGGCCGACGTGCCCCTGGGCGGCGGCCTCCTGCCGGACCCGCTCGGCCTCGGCCCGCCCCTCCGAGGTGGCGACCCGGGCGACCAGCTCGCGCCAGCTCCGGCCGTCGTCGCCGAGCGCGTCGGAGCCGGTGAGCACCGCCGCCACCTTGAACGACGCGGCCAGCCGCACCGTGTCCGGGCCGACCCCGGTCTCGGCCGCCAGGGCCGCGATCGCCGCTTCGGCGTTCTTCATCGGATGCCTCCAAGGGGGCCCCGGCCCGTGGGCCGGGGAGGAATCGGATTGCCCGCGGAGCGGGTCAGGGGGGTCAGGGGGGTGATCGGGCTGCCGTCAAGGCAGTACGGAGTGACGGAAGGTCATGTCCGACCGCAGCACCGGCGGCCACGACCCGCCCGGGCGCAGCGGCTCGGCTGCGGGCCAGCGGGCCAGCGGGGCTGCAGAGCCGAGGGGCCGAGGGGTCCTCCAGGGCGGGGAGGGTGTCAGGCCCCGTCACCTTCCGGGCCGCTCCGTCGTCCCGGCAGGGGCCAGGGCAGCCGCGCACGATCGCGTTTGTTGGTGGCGGTGCGCGGCAGGTCGGCCAGCACCGCGATCAGGTCGGGCACCGCGGGGGCGGGCAGCCGCGCCGCGACGAGCCGCCGCAGCGCCTCGCCGGAGACGCCGGGGTCGGCCACCACGTAACCCACCAGGCAGGGGTCACCGGACGCGGTGGTGCGGACGGCCGCGGCGGCCTCCCGCACGCCGGCCTGCTGCTCCAGCACCGCCTCGACCTCGTCCAGTTCGACCCGGTTCCCGCGGATCTTCACCTGGTTGCCGGTCCGGCCGGTGAACGCCAGGGTGCCGTCGGCCCGCCAGTACCCGCGATCGCCGGTGCGGTACAGCGTCCGGCCCGGCCGCCAGGGGTCGGGCAGGTACGCCGCGGCCGTCTCGGCGGGCCGGCGGTGGTAGGAGCCGGCCAGGAACGGGCTGCGCAGGTGGATCTCGCCGGGCACCCCGACCGGGCACGGCCGGCCGAGGCCGTCGAGGACGAGCACCTCCCGGCCCGGGATCGCCCCGCCGATCGGCACGCCCGCCGGGTGCGCGCCGCCCGGGGGCAGTTCGTGGTGGGTGGCGAGGATGCACTCGGTGGGCCCGTACAGGTTGTGCAGGCCCGGCCGCACCGCCCGGTGCGCCCAGGCCTCCGCCAGGTCCACCGGGAACACCTCACCGGCGATCAGGACGTGCCGCAGGTCCGGCAGTTCACCGCCCTGCGCGTCCAGCGCCTCGGTGAGCAGCCGGAAGAACGACGGCACGGTCTGGATCTGCCCGATCCGCTCCTGCCGCAGCCAGCGCACCACCGCGACCGGGTCGCGCCGGGCGGCGGCGGGCGGCAGGCAGAGCTCGGCGCCGGCGGTGAGTGCCGCGAACACCTCGGTGTACGCGGCGTCGTAGGTGAGCGGCGCCCACTGGGCGACCCGGCTGCCCGGCCCGATCCCGAACCGCTCCCGCTGCCACTCGGCGAACTGCGCGAATGCGGCCCGCGACAGCGCGATCCCCTTGGGCGTGCCGGTGCTCCCCGAGGTGTGCACGATGCACAGCGGGTGGTCGGCGACCGGCGGGGCCGGGAAGCCGCCGTGCCCGCCCGGCGGGTCGTCCCCCGGGACGGGCTCCAGCGGGAGCACCGGCAGGCCCGCGAACCGGCCGTCCGGCCCGAGCAGCGCGGGGTGCGCCGCGGCGGCGGCCGGGTCGGCCAGCACGCAGACCGCCCCGGTGCCGGCCAGGATGTCGCGCAGGCGGGCGTCCGGGTCGGCGGGGTTCAGGCAGGTGAAGGTCGCACCGGTGCGCGTCGCGCCGAGGACGGCCGCGATCTGTGCCGCGCCGCCGCCCGGCAGCAGCGCCACCACCTGCCCGGGGCAGGCGCCGTGGGCAGCGAGGACGCGGGCGATCCGGTGGCTCCACCGGTCGAGCCCCCGGTAGTCGAGCGTGCCCTCGTCGGAGCGCACCGCGACCGCCTCGGGGGCCTCCCGCACCCGGGCCGTGAACTCCTCGTCCAGGAAGGCCAGGTGGTCGCGGTACGGCCGGGCGGTGGCGGGGGCGGGTGCCGGGTACGGGGCGGGGCGGCCGGAGAGGTCGAGCTCGGCCAGCGGCCGGTCGGGGGTGGCGAGCCCGAACCGCACCGCCCGGACGACGTGGTCCGCGAAGCCCGCGGCGGTCACCCGGCCCGGCAGCGCGCCGGTGAGGACGACGGTGAACTCGTCCGGCCCGGTCAGGGCCAGGGTCAGCCGGCCCTCCGGGTGGGGCGGGGCGTCGACGGTCACCTCGGCGGCGATGCCCGGCAGGTCCAGGGCCGCCGCCGGGAGGCCGTGCGGCGTGAACACGGCGCGGATCGGGAAGGCCGGTCCGTCCGCGCCGGCCTGCGGTGCCGTCCGCACGGCGGCGCCCAGCCGGGCGAACGTCAGGTCACCCGGGAGGTCCAGCCGGATCACCCGGGCCGCCGGGCCGTCCGGGGCGGTCCCCGCGGGCCCGTCCGGCACCACGGCCACCTCCGGCACCGGCACCGGCACCGGCACCAAGGCCTCGGCCGGAAGAACCGGCACCGCCACCACGCCCGCATCCAGCACCGCCACCACGGCCTCGTCCAGCACCGTCACCACGGCCTCGTCCGTCCCGGCGTACCTGCCGAGCACCGTGGCGAAGGCAGCGAGGACCCGCTCGGCCGTGGCGCCGCCGGGCTGCCCGGGCACCGTACGGGACGCCCGCTCACCCGACAGCCAGGCACCCGGCGACCAGTCACCCACCGTCCGGACACCCGCCGGCCGGGCATCCGACGGCCCGGCACCCGGCACGGCCCCGGCCCCGGCCGCGGGCGGCGGCGCCGGTGCGTCCGGCGTCCGCGCGCGGTAGGCCGCGCCGAGGTCCCGGGTCAGCCCCGCGACGGACCACGCGTCGGCCCGCTCCCGGTCCAGTGCGAGCAGGAGTTCGTACGCCCCGGCGCCCAGCCCGGCGAGGCAGGCCCGCAGCCGGGGGCGCCCGGCGGCGCCGACCGGCCGGGTGGCCTCGTCGGCCGCCAGGTCGGCGAGGACGCGCCGCTGCTGCTCCCCGGCGGACCGCGAGAGGTCGATGACGCGCAGCCGGACCCGGCCCGGCCGCTCCCCCGCCGCTGCGAGTTCCGGACGCGCGGCCACGAGGTCCTCGACGGCGGCCGACAGCGCGGTGACGTCCAGCTCCCCCGTCAGGCGGGCGCGGAGCACGGCGTTCGCGGGCGGCGCCGCCGCGGGGGCGCTCACGCCCCGCTCCGCGCGGTGCGGTCCGTCACGGCCGCGGCGAGCCCGGCGACGGTCGGGTCCTGGAGGAAGGCGCGCAGCGGGAGGTCCACCCGGTACTCGTAGCGGACCCGGTCCATCAGCCGCGCGATCGCCAGGGAGTCGCCGCCGAGCAGGGTGAAGTCGTCGTCGCGGTTGACGCCCGCCAGGCCGAGGATCTCGCTCCAGATCGCGGCGATCCGGGTCTCCTCGGGCCCCTGCGGCGGTTCCGTCGCCTCCGCCGTCCGCTGCAGCGGGACCCGCGGCAGGGAGCGGCGCTCCACCTTGCCGTTGAGCGTGCGGGGGATCGCCGCCATGCGGACGAACACCGAGGGCACCTGGCCGGGTGCGAGCCGCTGCGCGGCGTGCGCGCGCAGTTCGGCGTCGGGGACGTCCGGGGCCACCACGTAGGCGACCAGGGCGGTCGACACGTCCTCGGTGACCGCCGCCGCGCACGCGTCCTGCACCCCGGGGTGGCTGCGCAGGGCGTTCTCGACCCCGCCGAGGTCGATGCGCACGCCGTGGACCTTGACCTGCTGGTCGCGCCGGCCGTACAGCTCCAGCGCCCCGTCGGGGCGGAACCGGCCGAGGTCGCCGGTGCGGTAGGTGGTGGCGGTGCCGGGCCACTCGTCGGCGCCGAGGTACCCGAGGAGCGGGTACGGGACCTCCAGCTCCACCTCGCCGAGCGCGTCCGGCGGGTCGCCGGGCCCGGTCAGCACCCGGGCCGCCACGCCCGGCAGCGGCCGGCCGACCGGCACCAGCCGGGCCCGGGCGTCGTCCTCGGTCGTCCGGTGGAAGAGCTTCGTCATGGTCGTCTCGGACGGCCCGTACAGGTTGACCAGCTCCTTGCCGCCGCCGAACAGGCCGCGCCACCACGCGACGTCCGCGGGGTGGAGCTGCTCGCCGGCGAGCAGCACGGCCCGCAGGGCCGGGAGGGAGTCGGGGGTCAGGGCGGCGGAGCGCAGCGTGCGGAAGAGGGTCGGCACGCAGTGCAGGACCTCGACCTCGTTCTCGGTGAGCCAGCGGGCGAGGCCGTCGCCGACCGGCGTCTCGGCGGCCGGGTTGACGCAGACGGTGCCGCCCGCGCACAGCGGGGTGAGGGCGTCGCGCAGGAACGCGTCGAAGCCGGGGGAGGTCAGCTGGGAGACCCTGGTGCCCTCGCCGATCCCGAACTCGGCGATCTCCCAGTCGACGAAGTGGTGGACGGCCCGGAGGCTGCCGCGGATGCCCTTCGGGCTCCCGGTCGTCCCGGAGGTGAAGTAGACGTATCCGCGGTCCTCCGGGGCGGCCTGCCGCCAGGCTTCGGCGGACCACTCGCGGGGCTCCAGCGTCTCGGGGCGGACGGACCCGGCGCCGCCGGGCAGTTCGCGCCCCGCGAGCGCCGCGCGCCCGGCGGCGTCGGCGACGACCGCGCCCGGCCGGAGGGCGGCGAGCACGCCGTCGAGCACGGCGGCGGGCAGGCGGGGGTCGACCGGGGCGAAGGTGCGGCCGGCGGCCGTGCAGCCGAGGAGGGCGGCGATCACCTCGACCGGGTCGGCGCAGGAGACCAGGACGGGGTCGGCGGGCCGGCCGATCTGCTCGAACGCGGCCTGGTAGCCGGCCACCCGGCCCGCGAGCTCCCGGTAACCCACTTCTCTGGTACCGGACTTGACGGCGCAGTGGGAGCTGTTGCGGGCCAGGCTGTCCGCCCATCGCCGCAGAACCGTCGGCGTTGTCATAGTGCTCCATCCCTGATTCGCTGTGCGATGACGGTCATCGGGTCGATGCTGGGCAGCTGCCGGGTCAGCCCGCGGTCCTCGATCGCCCTGGTCACCAGGTGCAGTTCGGTGCAGCCGGCGACGAACGCGGCGGCCCCGTACGCGGGCAGCAGCGCGCGGACGAAGTCGATCGTCGGGAGCCGGTCGGCGTTGCGCTTGAGCCGGTAGATGTGCTCGTGCAGCTGTTCCTGGTCCTCCTCGTCGGGCAGGACCAGGCGGTGCGCGAACTCGGGCCAGCGCTCGTGGTCGGTGAAGACCCCGGCGAGGACGCTGCCCCGGGTGCACAGCACCAGGTGCCGGCCGGGGCGTTGGGCGAGCTGCTCGAAGACCAGGTCGACCAGGGAGACGCAGCGGGAGCGCAGCCGCTCCGGCAGCAGCCGGATCGCGGGGTGCGCGGTGATGCAGGCCACCACGACGCGGTCGGCGCCGGCGGTGAGCAGGCGGTCGACGGAGTCCTCCAGCGCTGTGCGGACGAGGTCGACCGTCCCGGACCGGATGGCCGTGGTCCGGTCGGCCACGGCCGGGTCGGACCACAGCAGGATCCGCGCGGCGAGCTGCTCGTGCTCGGGCGGTTCGAGTCCGTACACCGTGTTGAGCAGTTCGGTGGAGGCCAGCGGGCCCATTCCGCCGATCACGCCGATCAGCGGCCGGCGGGTGCCGGGCTCCGCGGTGGCCGCGGGGGCGCCGGCCGGCATCGGCCGCCCCGCGCCCGGCTGGGGCACGGCGCCCGTCGGGTGCACCGGTCCCGCCGGGTGCACCGCTCCCGCCTCGTGCGCGGCGGCGCGTTCTCGGATCATCCCAGGCACGGCAGGCCGAACTCCTCCAGGAAGATCGCGAAGGTCGCGATGACGAGCAGGTAGTCCGTGTCCAGGTGCGGGTGCACGGTGCGGGCCCCCGACGTCTGCCGGCGGATCAGCTCGGCGACGACGGCCGGGTCGAAGTAGCCCTGCCGGCGCACGGTGGCGGGCGAGAGCAGGTCGTTGAACCACTCGTCGCCGGCCAGCAGCAGCTCGGTGCTGGTCTGGCTGCGGAAGCCGAACTTGCGGCGGTTCAGGACCTCGTGCGGCACGAGTCCCTCGGCCGCCCGGCGCAGCACGGCCTTCTCCCGGCCGCCGGCCGTCATCAGGGACGGCGGGATCGCCGTCGCGTGCCGCACGACGTCCCTGGCCAGGAACGGGAAGCGCATCTCGACGGAGCCGGCCATGGCCATCCGGTCCCCGTGGTCGCCGAGCAGGTGGTCGGCGAGGCGCAGGTGGAAGTCGAGGTAGGAGCGCTGGTGCAGCGGGTGGCGCCCGATCAGGCGCTCCGGGTCGACGAGGCGCTGGGCGGTCACCGAGAAGCCGTCGAACTCCTCGGCCAGCGGGCCGCTGTAGAGCTGGCGGCGCAGGTCGTGGGCGGGGAGCTGGTCGGTCTCGTACCGCAGGTCCAGGCCCCACATCCGGTGGGCGGCCTCGCGTTCGAGCTGCTCCTCCAGGAGGTCGCCGGGCCCGCGGCCCGGGCCCCCGGTGTCGAAAAGGTAGCCCGGGTAGCCGCCGAACAGCTCGTCGGCGCCCTCGCCGCTGAGCACCGCGACCGTGCCGGTGGCGCGCACCTTGCGGGCCAGCAGCATCGAGCAGACGTTGTAGGACTCCTTCACCGGGGTCTCGGCGTGCCGGACCATGCCGGTGAGCAGGCCGGCGGTGTCCGCGGCGTCCACCGGCACCTCGTGGTGCCGGGTGCCGATCTTGCCGGCCACCAGCCGCTGGTAGCGGGCCTCGTCGATGCTGCTGCCGGGGAAGGTCACCGCGTAGCTGGGCCACGGGTGGTCGGGGCGTTCGGCGGCCATGAGCCCGCCGATCAGGCTGGAGTCGAGGCCGCCGCTGAGGTACATCCCGACGGGGACGTCCGCGACCGAGCGGGAGCGGACGGCGGCTTCGAGCAGGTCCCTGGTCCGGTCGGCGTAGCCGTCGAGCACCCGCGGGTCGGCGAGCGCGGCGGCGTCCCGGTGGCGCGCCCCGTCGTCCCAGAGCGGGTAGTCGAGGTCCCAGTAGCGCTCGGTGCGGTACCCCGAGCGGTCCGCGACGAGCCGTTCGCCGGGGCGCAGCGAGCGGATGCCCTCGAACATCGTCCGGGGGCTCACCAGTCCGGGCAGCGAGAGCACCTGGTCGAGCCCGCGCAGGTCGACCCGGCGTTCCACCAGCGGGTGCTTGAGAATGCTCTTGATCTCCGAGGCGAAGACGATCCGGCCGGCCACCACGGTGTAGAACAGCGGAAGGACTCCGCAATGGTCGCGGGCGAGCACCAGGCGGTCTTCGCGCCGGTCGTGGAGGGCGAAGGCGAACTGCCCGTCCAGATGTTCCACGAGTGCGGTGCCGTATTCCTCGTAGAGGTGGACGAGCACTTCCGTGTCCGATTCGGAACGGAATCGGTGGCCTTTTCGCCGGAGTTCTTCCCGCAGGCTCCGGTGGTTGAATATCTCGCCGTTGCACACCGAGACGACCGAGGAATCCGGGGTGGCGTGGGGCTGCCCTCCGCCGGCCAGGTCGACCAGCGAGAGCCGGCGGAACCCGGCGGTGAACGCGCCGGTCTCACAGGTGGCGTGCGCGTCTGGGCCCCGGTGCACCAGCGCGTCGGTCATGGCCGTCAGGACGTCGGGGTCCAGGCCGGCCGGGTCGTCGAGTCCGTAAACCCCGGCTATTCCGCACATCGAGCTCAGGCTCCTATCACCCGGTCGCTCACGCGAATCCTGACGGAATCCGCTGCTCCTTCGATATGTCCGCCGGTCACATTAGGAGCGGCGTCGCGCACGGGTCAACGCTTCACCGCTCGTCCTTTCGACCGGAATTCCGGCCGTACCGAAGTACAGGTCAGGTCCCGACCTACGGGCGGCGACGTGCGGGGATCTCCCGGCCTAGCGTGAGGGCCGAACAATTCCGCGCGGCATCGACGGTGAGGTTGGAGACTATGCGCGTCCTCGGCTACAGCGGGCTGAACGGCGGTCTGGAATTCAAGCGGGAGGCCTTCCCCGGGCTCGATCCCCGGCTGCACAGGTTCGCCCAGGGCTACGACTCGGCGGCGGCCCTGGTGATCGACGGCGAGGTCGTGGCCGCCGCCGCGGAGGAGCGGTTCACCGGCGAGAAGACCACCGGGTCGTTCCCCGTCAACGCGATCGAGTTCTGCCTGGCGCAGGCCGGTCTGGGGCCCGACGACATCGACGTCCTGGCGCACGGCTTCGCCTACGGGGAGCCGGCCGACAGCTTCGGGAGCCCGCATTCCGCGGCCCGGTTCCGCGAGGTGTACTCGACGGAGTCGCAGCTCGCGCTGGCCGGGAAGTTCCTGCCAGGCCGCCCCTGGGACGACCGCTTCCGGCCCGTCCCGCACCACCTGGCCCACGCCGCCAGCACCTTCTACCCCAGCGGGTTCGAGGAGTCGCTGATCGTGGTGAGCGACGGGATGGGCGAGTCGGAGAGCCTGACCGTCGCGGTCGGCCGGGGCGAGTCCATCGAGGTGCTGAGCACCATCCCGGCCATGCACTCGGTCGGGATCCTCTACAGCCTGGTCACCCACCACCTCGGCTTCGTGCCCTTCATGGACGAGTACAAGGTGATGGGCCTGGCGCCCTACGGCGACCCGCAGCGCTACTACGACCGCTTCGCCGCGATGGTGCGGCTGCGGGAGGACGGCACGTACACCGTCCCCGTGCTGGCCCGGGACCGCACGGCCTTCGAGCACGAGACCCACGAGGGCGTCCTGCGCGAGCTGGCGGCCGTGCTCGGCCCGGCCCGGCTGCCGGGGCAGCCCTCGACCCAGGACCACGCCGACATCGCCGCGGGCCTGCAGGCGATCACCGAGCAGGCGATGCTGCACGTCCTGCGCGCGGCCCGCGAGCGCACCGGCCTGTCCCGGCTCTGCCTGGCCGGCGGTGTCGCGCTGAACTGCACGCTCAACGGCCTGGTCTCGCGCAGCCGCCTGTTCGACGACGTCTTCGTCCAGCCGGCCTCCAGCGACGACGGCACCGCGATCGGTGCGGCGCTCGCGGCGGACGCCGCCGGGGCCTCGCGGGCCGGGCGGATGTCCATGCCGTACTGGGGGCCCGGGTTCTCGGACGAGGAGCTGGCGGCGGCGGTCGGCGAGCCGGAGGGCTGCACCGTCGAGGAGTACGCCACCGACGCCGAACTCGCCGAACGGGTCGCGCAGCTGCTGGCCGACGGCAGCATCACGGCGTGGGTCCAGGGCCGGATGGAGTTCGGCCCCCGCGCGCTCGGCAACCGCAGCATCATCGCCGATCCGCGCACCGAGGCGATGCGCGACCGCCTGAACGAGGTGGTCAAGGAGCGCGAGAGCTTCCGGCCGTTCGCACCGGTGGTCCGCGTCCAGGACGCCGGCGAGTACTTCGAGATCGACCCGGGCACCGAATCCCGGTACGCCCACATGCTGTTCGTGACGCAGACCCGCGCCGAGCAGCGCGACAACCTCGGCGCGGTGACCCATGTCGACGGCAGTGCCCGCGTCCAGGTGCTCCACCCCGCGAGCAACCCGCGGTTCTTCGAGCTGATCGGCGCCTTCGGCCGGCGCACCGGCACGCCGGTGGTGCTGAACACCTCCTTCAACCTGCGTGGCCAGCCGATCATCGCGACCCCGCAGGAGGCGCTGCGCACCTTCCTGCGCTCGAAGCTGGACGCCCTCGTCCTCGGCCGCACCGTCATCGTCAAGGACGCCGAGGAGTCGATCGCCGATGTCGGCTAGCCCCTTCCGGCCCGGCCGGCCGGCCGAGCACGCGACGCTGCCGCCCGACCGGCCGCGCCCGCCGGTGCCGCAGTTCCGGCGCGCGACGGTCAGCCTCGACGGCGCCGCCTTCGCCGAGTGCCTCTCCGAGGTCTCCGCCCGGTACGGGGTCGAGCCGCAGACGGTGGCGGTCGCCGCGGTCGCCGCCGCACTGGCCGCCCGCCACCGCCGCGGCCGCACCGCGCTCGCCGTCGGCACCGCCTTCGGACCGGCCCGACTCCTGGACGTCGAGGTCGAGTCGGGCGGCCGGGCCGCCGCGACGGTGACCCTCGGCCGGCTGGACGCCGAGCTCGAAACCGCGCTGGACACCGAGCCCGGAGCCGGGTCGGAGTCCGCCGGGCGCTCCGGTGTCGCGGTGCTGTTCGGTCGCCCGGCCGAGGAGTGGCGGGGCATCGCACCGCAGCTCGCCGACCGGGACGTGGTGCTCGTCCTCGACCCGGACCGCAAGGAGGCCGGCTGCGAGTTCGACCGCGACCTCTACGACCCCGCCGCCGTGACGGCCTTCTGCGGCGACGTCCGGCAGGTGCTGGCCGCACTCCTGGACTCGCCGGACCTGCCCCTGCTCGACGTCGAGGCGGACGCGGACCCGGAGCCGGCGCAGGCCTCCCCGGCGGCGCCCGGCACCCCCGGACCGACCACCACCGAGGGCCTCCTGACGGCCGTCTGGGCCGAGGTCCTGGACGTCTCCCCCGCCGAGATCGACACCGAGTCCGACTTCTTCGCCCTCGGCGGGCACTCCCTGCTGGCCGCCCGGGTCGCCATGCGGGCGGGCACCCTCTTCGGCGTCGAGCTCACCGTGGAGGACCTCTTCCACCACCCCACGCTCGCCGCGCTCGCCGACCGGATCGACCGGGCCGCGCCCTCGACGGTGCGCCCGATCCCGACCGCACCGGTCGGCGGCGCCCACCCGCTCAGCTCCGCGCAGACCGGGATCTGGCTCGCCGAACAGCTCAACCCCGGCGCGGCGCAGTACAACTTCCCGCTGTACTGGCGGCTGCGCGGCACGGTGGACCCGGACGCGCTGCGCCGGGCCCTGAACGAGCTGGTACGGCGGCACGAGGCGCTACGGCTGCGGATCACCGAGTCGGACGCCGGCCCCGTCCAGAGCCTCGCGCCGGACCCGGCGGCCCCCTTCGAGACCGTCGAACTGCCCGGATCCGACGAGGCGGCCCTCGCCGCGCTGGTCGACCGCACCGTCAACGCGCCCTTCGACCTGGCCGAGAACGCGCTGCGCGCGGTGCTCGTGCGCCTGGCCGAGGACGACTGGGCCTTCGTCCTCGTCGTCCACCACATCGTCTGCGACCAGTGGTCGCTGGCCCACCTCGTCGACGAGCTCGGCGCGCTGTACGCCGGCCGGGCGGGCGCACCGGACGACGGGCCGCGCACCGGCTACCTGGACTACGCGGCCTGGCACCGCGGCGTGCTGGCCGAGCGGCTGCCCGCGCTGCAGGACCACTGGCGGGAGGGCGTGGTCACCGCCCCCGAGGTGGACCTGACGGCGCTGCACCGCTCCGACGCGGGCCCCGGCCTGCGCAGCGGCTGCCACCGCTTCGAGATACCCGCCGGGCTGCTCGGCGAGGTCGAGGCGCTCGGCCGGCGCAGCGGCACCACCCCGTTCATGGTGCTCTACGCCGCCTTCCTCGGTCTGCTGCACCGCTACTCGGGCGGGCACGACCTCACCGTCGGCACCTCCGTCGCCGGCCGCAACCACCCGCAACTCGAAACGACGGTCGGCTCGTTCGTCAACCTCGTGCAGCTGCGCACCGGGCTGGCCACCGGGCTCCCGTTCCGCGAGCTCCTGGACCGCGCCCGGACCACCGTCATCGACGCCTACGCGCACCAGGACTACCCGCTGGAGACCGCCCTGCGGGAGCGGCGGGCCCACGGCGCCCCGGGCTCGCCGCTGACCTCGGTCATCTTCGAGCTGCTGAACGTCGACCCGGTCCGGCTCGTGCTCCCGGGGGCCGAGGCCGAGGAGGTGCCCGTCCGGGTCCGCTCGGCGAAGTTCGGGCTGATGGTGACGCTGGAGTCCACCACCTCGGGGACCATCGGCAACGTCGAGTACCGGGCCGACCGCT
This sequence comes from Kitasatospora sp. NPDC085464, assembly GCF_044541955.1. Classification (NCBI taxonomy): domain Bacteria; kingdom Bacillati; phylum Actinomycetota; class Actinomycetes; order Kitasatosporales; family Streptomycetaceae; genus Kitasatospora; species Kitasatospora sp. NPDC085464. The sequence continues at coordinate 199,539 of NZ_JBITTM010000006.1, read as the reverse complement.
ACGACGCCGCGCACATCGCCCGGTTCGTCGAGCACTACCTGTCGCTCCTCGCGGCCGTGGTGCGGGATCCGGAGCTGCCGGCCGACGGGTGGCTGCCCGTCGGGGAGCCGGCCGCGCCGGACCGGACCGCCGGGGCCCCGCTCGACGAGGCCCCGGCCGCCGGTCCGGCCCCGGCCGGCGAGGCCCCGACCCACGAGGACCCGGCCGCCGGTCCGGCCCCGGCCTCCGGGCGGCGCGCGGCCCTCGAAACCGTCCTGGCCGACATCTGGGCCGACGAGCTCGGCGTGGAGGCCGTCGGCGCCGACCAGGACTTCTTCGCGCTCGGCGGCTACTCGCTGACCGCGACGCGGATCGTGGCGCGGCTGCGGCGCGAACTGTCCGTCACGGTGCCGCTGCGCGTCCTGCTGGTCGACGGGACGGTCGCCGCGCTGGCGGCGCACATCGAGGCGCACGAGCCCGACCTGCCGGGCCTGCACAGGACCGTCAGGGTCATCCGGCTGGCGCGGGCGGACGAGCACCGGCAGCGGCAGACCGCCGATCAGGAAAGAGGTGCGGCGTCATGACCCACTCGACACACTCGCTACCCGTGTCGCCGACCCAGCAGGGCATCTGGCTGGCCGAGCAGGTCAACCCGGGGCAGCCGGTGTACAACGTGCCGGTCGCGCTGCGCCTGCGGGGCGAGCTGTCCACGGACGGGCTGCGGGACGCCGTCGCGGCGCTCGTGCGCCGCCACCGCGCGCTGCGGACGAGGTTCTCCTCCGCCGCCGGACTCCCCCGCCGGACCGTCCTCGACCACGGCGACGTCCCCGTCCGCGAGCTCCGGCTGACCGACGAGGCGGCCGCCCGGCAGGCCATGGCCGAGGAGATCGCGCGTCCCTTCGCCGTCGCCGGCGACGCCCTGCTGCGGGTGACCGTCCTGCGGTACGCCGAGGACGAGTGCTTCCTGCTGCTGGTGTCCCACCACCTCGTGAGCGACGGCTGGTCGGTGGACGTCCTGCTGGAGGACCTCGCCGCCCACTACCGGCCCGGCGCGGACCGCACGCCCGGACCCGACGAGGGGCCGCAGGAGCCCGAGCTCCGGCCGCTCGACGCCGCCACGGCCGAGGAGAACCTCGCCTTCTGGGAGCGGACGCTGCGCGACGCCCCCGCGGCGACGGAGCTGTTCGGCTCCGGCCGCCCGGCGACGGCCCGCACCAACCGGGGCACGACGTCCCGGTTCACCCTGCCCGACTCGCTCTGCGAGGCCGTGCGCGCCTTCGGCCGCACCCACCGGGTGAGCCCCGCCGTGACGCTCCTCGCCGGGTTCGCCGCGCTGCTCACCCGCTACAGCGGGGAGCAGGACCTCGTCATCGGGACGTCGCTGGCGGGCCGGGACGACCCGCGGACGGACCGGCTGGTGGACTGTCTGGTCAAGGTGGTCCCGCTGCGGATCGCCGCCCGCCCCGGCACCGACTTCACCGGCCTGCTCGACACCGCCCGGGACGCGTTCATCGACGCCCTGGAGCACCAGGACGTCGCCCTGGAGGACCTCGCCCGGCGGCTCGGCACCGACCGGGACGGCTCGCCGCTGTTCCGGATCCTGTTCGGCTACGCCCGCGGCCACGCGGCGCCCCCGATGGCGGGGCTGGAGACCGCCCACGTCCCGGTGAACACCGCGACCGCCAAGTTCGACCTCACCTGGAACGTCAACGACGACGGCGAGCGGATCGAGATCGAGGTCGAACACCGGACCGAGCTGATCGACGCGGAGCTGGTCGAGCGCCTGGTCGGGCACTGGCGCCGACTGCTCGCAGCCCTCCTGGCCGAGCCGGACGCACCCGTGGCGCGCGCCGAACTGCTGTCGGCCGAGGAGCGGGCGCAGCTCGTCGGGACGGCTCCGGCGCCGCGGGTGCGGCCGTCGGCGCCGGAGCGGTTCGCCGCGCAGGTCGCGGCGGCCGGTGACCGCGTCGCGGTCACCGACGGCACCGGCGCACGGCTGACCTACCGCGGGCTCGACGAGCGCGCCGCCCGGCTCGCCGCGCTGCTCGCCGGGGCCGGGGTCGGGCGCGGCGACCGCGTCGGGCTCTGCCTCGGCCGCTCCGCCGACATGGTCGCCGCCGTCCTCGCCGCCTGGCGCCTCGGCGCCGCCTACGTCCCCGTCGACCCCGACAACCCCGCGGACCGGATCGCCTACGTCCTCGACGACGCCGGGGTCCGGCTCGTCCTCACCGACCCGGACACCGTCGGCCTGGTCCCCGCCGGCGGCCGGCGAACGCTCCTCACCACCGCGGCGCCGGACGGCCCCCGGCCCGGAGCCGTCCGCCCGGAGCCCGGCGAACCCGCCTACGTCATCTACACCTCGGGCTCCACCGGCCGGCCGAAGGGCGTCGAGGTCACCCACGGCAACCTGGCCGCGCTGCTGGACGCCGGGGAGCAGACCGTCGGCCTGCGCGACACCGACGTCTGGTCGCTGTTCCACTCGGTCGCCTTCGACTTCTCGGTCTGGGAGATCTGGGGCGCCCTCGCCCACGGCGGGCGCCTGGTGGTCGTCCCGCGCGACGTGACGCGCGACCCGGCGGCCTTCCTCGACCTGCTGGTCCGCGAGCGCGTCACCGTCCTGAACCAGACGCCGTCCGCGTTCCGCCAGCTCGCAGCCGAGGCGGAACGCCGCCCGGAGGCCGAACCGAGCCTGCGCCTGGTCGTGTTCGGCGGCGAGGCGCTCGACCCGGCCGCGGTCCGCACCTGGTGGCGCCGACGGCAGCCCGGCCACCCCGTCCTCGTCAACATGTACGGCATCACCGAGACCACCGTGCACGTCACCTGGCAGGTCCTGGACGAGGAGCGGATCGAGACCGGCAGCAGCCCGATCGGCCGGGCCCTGCCGGGCTACCGGGCGCTCGTCCTGGACGCCCACGGCGAGCCGGTACCGGTCGGCGTGCAGGGCGAACTGCACGTCGGCGGCGAGGCCGTGGCCCGCGGCTACCTCGGACGCCCGGACCTCACCGCCCAGCGCTTCGTCCCGGACCCGTTCGGCGGCGTGCCCGGCGCCCGTCTGTACCGCAGCGGCGACCTCGCCCGCTGGAACGCCCACGGCGAACTCGAATACCTCGGCCGCAACGACGACCAGGTGAAGATCCGCGGCTTCCGGATCGAACTCGGCGAAGTGGCGGCCGCGATCGGCCGACACCCGTCCGTCCGGGGCGCCACCGCGGTCGTCCGCGAGGACACCCCCGGCGACCGCCGGCTCGTCGCCTACGCGGCCTGCCCCGACGGAACCGACTCCCGCGCACTGCGCGACTTCGCCGCAGCCCACCTGCCCGCCCACATGGTCCCTGCCGCAGTCGTCGTCCTGGACGCCCTGCCGCTGACCCGCAACGGCAAGGTCGACCGCGCCGCCCTGCCCGCACCGGACGTCTCCGGCGACGCCGCCTCCTACGTGGCACCGCGCACCCCGGCCGAGGAGGTCCTCGCCGAGGTCTGGGCCGAGGTCCTCCGGGTCGAGCGGGTCGGCGCCGACGACGGCTTCTTCGACCTCGGCGGCGACTCCATCCGCGCCGTGCAGGTGGCCGCCCTCGCCCGCGGGCGCGGACTCGGCATCGCCGTCGCCCAGATCTACCGGCACCGCACCCTCGCCGACCTCGCCGCCGCCGCCGACACGGCCGACGACCGCGCGCGCACCGAGCCCTTCGGGCTGCTCTCCGCGGCCGACCGGGCCCGGATCGCCGACGGCCCCGGAGCCGACCTCGACGACGCCTACCCCATGACGGCCCTCCAGGTCGGAATGATCTACCACATGGCGTCCGACCTGCAGGCGCTGCCCTACGTCAACGCGGCGAGCTACCGCCTGCCGTACCGGTTCGACGAGGAGGCGTTCCGCCGCGCCGTCCGGGCCGTGGTCGCCCGGCACCCCGTCCTGCGGACCGGCTTCGACCTGACGGACTACGACGAGCCGCTGCAACTCGTCCACCGCGAGGCCGACGTGCCGCTCGTCGTCGAGGACCTGCGGGCGCTGAACCCGGCCGAGCAGGACCGGGCCGTCGACGAGCTGCTGGAGCGGGAGCGCCGCCCGTTCGACCTGGAGCGGCCGCCGATGCTGCGCCTGGGCGTCCAGGTGCTCACCGACGACAGCTTCCAGTGGACGCTGGTCGAGCACCACTCCATTCTCGACGGCTGGAGCCTGTGGTCGACGATCACCGAGATCCTCCTGCACTACACCCGGCTCCTGGACGGCGCGGGCCCGGCCGAACTCCCGCCCCCGGCCTCGGCCTACCGCGACTTCGTCGCTCTGGAGCAGCGCGCGTCGGCCTCGCCCGAGTCCCGGCGGTTCTGGTCCGAGACGCTCGCCGGGCACACCCTGCCGCAGCTCCCCGCGCTCGCCGAACAGGCACCCAGGCCCGCCGGGCAGGCCCTGCGCGGCGACGGCGCCAGCGGCGTGGTCGACGGCTACGGCTGGCGCGACGCGCACCTGCCGGCCGGCCTCGGCCCGCGGGTCGGAGCGCTCGCCAGGCGCCTCGGCGTACCGGAGAAGACCGTCCTGCTCGCCGCGCACCTCCAGGTGATCGCGGCGCAGACCGGCCTCGACGACGTCTGCTGCGGCGTCACGCTCAACGGCCGGCTGGAGGAGACCGGCGGGACGGAAGCCCGCGGGCTGTTCCTCAACACCGTCCCGTTCCGGCTCGCGGTGGGCGGCGGGCGCCGGTCCGACCTGGTCCGCCGGGTCTTCGAGGCGGAGGCCGGGATCCTGCCCCACCGCCGGATGCCGTTGGCCCGGATCCGGCAACTCGCCGGCGGGCGCGACCTGTTCACCACCAACTTCACCTTCAACAACTTCCACGTCATGCGCGACACCATGGGCGACGGCGCGCACGCGGACCTGCTCAGCGGCCTGGGCGAACTGACCGCCAGCCGCCGGGTGGAACCGGCCGACGTCCCGCTCACCGTCACGTTCTTCCGCAACCCGCTGACCGACGGCCTGCAGCTGTGCATCGACTACGACGCCCACCGGCTGACCCCGGCCCAGGTCGAGGAGATCGCCGAGCAGCACGTCCGGGCCGTCGAGGCCCTGGTCACCGACCCGGAGGGGGAGCTCGCCGGACCGGCCGCGGCCCCGGCCGCGGCACGCACCGCGACCCCCGTTCCGCAGGGCGTCCTGGCCCGGTTCGCGGCGCAGGTCGCGGCGAACGGCGACGCCACCGCCGTCGCCGACGCGGCGGGCGGACGGCTGACCTACCGCGGGCTCGACGAACGCGCGGCCCGGCTGGCCGCCCTGCTCGCCGGGGCCGGGATCGGGCGCGGCGACCGCGTCGGGCTCTGCCTCGGCCGCTCCGCCGACATGGTCGCCGCCGTCCTCGCCGTGTGGCGCCTCGGCGCCGCCCACGTCCCGATCGACCCCGACCACCCGGCGAGCCGGATCGAGTTCGTCCTCAAGGACGCGGACGTCCCGCTCGTCCTCACCGACCCGGGCACCACCGGCCGCGTCCCGGACGGCACCTGGCGCACGCTCGTCACCAGCCGGGCGGGGAACGCCGACCAGGCCGGGGACGCCGGCCGGGCAGGGAACACCGGAAAGGCAGGGAACACCGACCACGGCGGAACCGTCCGCCCCGAGGGCGCCGAACTCGCCTACGTCATCTACACCTCGGGCTCCACCGGCACGCCCAAGGGGGTCGAGGTCGACTGGCGGTCGCTGGACAACCTGGTGGCCGTCACAGACGAGGTCATGGCCCTGCGCCCGGACGACCGGCTCCTCCAGTTCGCGTCGCTGAGCTTCGACGTGTCCGTCGCCGACCTCGTGTCCGCCCTCACCACCGGCGCCGCCTTCGTCGTCTCCCCCGGCGGGGCCGACCGCGTCGGCGAGGGGCTGGTCGCGGCGATCCGCGCGCACCGGCCGACCGTCCTGTCGATGCCGCCGAGCGTCCTGGCCGGCCTGGACCCCGGCGACCTGCCCGCGCTGCGCCGGGTCGTCGTGGCGGGCGAGGCGCTCCCGGCGCCCCTGGCCGCGCGCTGGGCCGCGGCGGCCGAGCTGGTCAACGCATACGGCCCGACCGAGGCCACCGTCTACGCGACCGCCCACCGCTGCGCCGCGGAGGGCGACGTCCTGATCGGCCGGGCCGTTCCCGGCGCCGTCGCCCACGTCCTGGACGGGGCGGGCCGGCCGGTGCCGCCCGGTGTCCGCGGGGAGCTCTGCATCGGCGGCGTCGGCGTGGCCCGCGGCTACCTCGGCCGCCCCGCGCTGACCGCCGAGCGCTTCGTGCCCGACCCGACCGGCGACGCGCCCGGGGCACGCCTGTACCGGACCGGCGACGTGGCCCGGTGGACGCCCGCCGGCGAGCTCGAATACCTGGGGCGCACCGACGACCAGGTGAAGGTCCGCGGTCTGCGGATCGAACTCGGCGAGGTCGAGGCGCACCTGCGGGCGCACCCCGGGGTCGCCGCCGGTGCCGCCGCCGCGCTCGGCGAGGGCGCGGAGCGCCGGCTGGTGGGGTACGTCGTCCCGGCCGCCTCCGCCGCGGTCCCGGCCGCCTCCGCCGCGGTCTCGGCCGACGAGGTGCGCGCCTGGCTGGGCCGCCGGCTGCCGGCGTCCCTGGTGCCCTCCGCGGTGGTGGTGCTGGACGCGCTGCCGCTGTCGCCGAGCGGCAAGGTGGACCGCGCCGCGCTGCCCGCACCCGTCCGCTCCGCCGCCGCGGCCGGGCACGTGGCGCCGCACACCCCGCTGGAGGAGGCCCTGGCCCGGGTGTGGGCGGAGATCCTCAAGGTGGAGCGCGTCGGCGCGGAGGACGACTTCTTCGACCTCGGCGGGGACTCCGTCCGGGCCGTGCAGATCGCCTTCCGGATCAAGCGCGAACTCGGCCTCCCGCTCAAGCCGGTCGACGTCCAGCTCCACCCCACGGTCGCGGAACTCGCACGCCACCTGGCGGCCTGACGTTCCCGACACCCCGTCAGCACACGGCGGGACCCGCACCATCCGTCATCCCAACCCCTTTCCCCCTGTGGAGGTCTGCCATGTCCGACGACGAACTCGACCTGGACTACAAGGTCGTGGTGAACGACGAGGAGCAGTACTCGATCTGGCCCCAGGACCGGGAGAACCCGCCCGGCTGGCAGGACGCCGGGGCCCGGGGCAAGAAGCCGGACTGCCTGGAGTGGATCGAGCGGAACTGGACCGACATGCGGCCCAAGAGCCTGCGCAGCGCCTAGTCACGGTCGTACGGGACGGAGTTGGAGGTACATCGGATGTCACACGGTCTGGACGCCCGGGAAGACGGGTCGACTCCCGCCCCGGCACCCCTGTCGCCGGACGCACCCGCCGCGGCGGGTGCCGGCCGGCTGCCGCTGTCACCGGCGCAGCAGCGGCTGTGGTTCCTTTCCAGGCTCGGGGAGCACCGGGCCGGGTACAACATGCCCCGGGTGGTGCGGATCTCCGGCCCCCTCGACCGGACCGCGCTCACGGCGGCGCTCGGCGACGTCGTACGGCGCCACGCGGCGCTGCGGACGGTGTTCCCGGAGGTCGCGGGCGAGCCGTGGCAGCAGGTCGTGCCGCCCGGCGACGTCGCCGGTCGGTTCACGGTGGAGTCCGCCGAGTGCGCCGCCGGGGAGGTGCCGGGCAGGGTCGACCTCGCCTGCCGGCACGAGTTCGACCTGACCTCCGAACTCCCCGTCCGGGCATGGCTGTTCGCGACCGGCCCGGCGCAGCACGTGCTGGTGCTGGTGCTGCACCACATCGCGGCGGACGGCTGGTCCCTCGGGCTCGTGGAGCGCGACCTCGGGACGGCCTACGCGGCGCGCCGGGCCGGTGCCGAGCCGGCCTGGCCCGCCCTGCCCCTGGAGTACCCGGAGCACGCGGTGCGCCAGCGCTCGGCGCTCGGCGCGGAGGACGATCCGCAGAGCCTGGTCTCCCGGCAACTCGACCACTGGCGCGAGGAGTTGCGTGGCGCGCCGCAGGAGCTGGTGCTTCCCCGGGACCGGCCGAGGCCGCCCACGGCGGGCTCCTCGCCGGCCGGGACGGTGCACTTCGAGGTCGACGCCGACACCCACCGGGCGCTGACGCGGCTGGCCCGCGAGCACCGGGTCACGCCGTTCGTGGCGCTGCAGGCGGCGTTCGCGGCGCTGCTGAGCCGGCTGGGCGCGGGCACCGACATCCCGATCGGCTCGCCGGTGGACGGCCGGACGGACGAGGACCTGCAGGAGCTCGTCGGGTTCTTCGTCAACACCCTGGTGTTCCGGGTCGACTGCTCGGGCGACCCGACCTTCGGCGAGCTCCTGAAGCGGGTGCGCCGCACGGCCCTGACGGCGTTCGCCCACCAGGACGTCCCCTTCGACCGGGTGGTCGAGGCCGTCAACCCCGTCCGCACCGCGAGCGGCAACCCCCTGTTCCAGGTGAGTTTCTCGCTGGAGGCCGGCGGGGAGGGCGGCCTGGTCCTGCCCGGCCTGACGGTCGCCGAGGAGCCGTTCGGCGCCGGGGCGGCCAAGTTCGACCTCAGCCTCGGCCTGACCGAACACCGCGAGGACGGGCAGCCGGCCGGCCTGAGCGGCGTGCTGGAGTACGCGGAGGACGTCTTCGACCGGGCCACCGCGCAGGCCGTGGCCCGCCGCTGGCAGCTGCTGCTCGCCGGGGCGCTGGCCGATCCGGAGCGGCCGGTCGGCGAACTCCCGGTGACGGACCGGGCCGAGCGGCAGCGGCTGGTCGACCTCGGCAGCGGAGCGGCGGGCGCGCTGCCCGACGTGCGGCCCTCGGCGGTCGAGCGCTTCGCGGCGCAGGTCGCGGCCGTCGGCGGGCACACCGCCGTCACCGACGGCAGTGGCACCCGGCTGACCTACCGCCTGCTCGACGAACGCGCCGCCCGGATCGCCGCGCTGCTGGCCGGCGCGGGCGTCCGGCGGGGCGACCGGGTCGCGGTCTGCCTCGGCCGCTCCGTCGACATGGTCGCCTCCGTGCTCGCCGTCCTGCGGCTCGGCGCCGCCTACGTCCCCGTCGACCCGGACTACCCGCCGGCCCGCCTGCGGTTCATCCTCGACGACGCCCGGGTGCCGCTCGTCCTCACCGACCCCGGTACCGCGGCCCGCGTCCCGGACGGGCCGTGGCGCACCCTCGACGCCACCGGCGCGACGGACGCGACCGGCGCGACGGACGCGACCGGCGCGACGGACGCGACCGGCGCGACGGACGCGACCGGAACGACCGGCGCCGCCGACCCGGCCGAAGCCCCCGGGCCTGCGCCCGTACGGCCCGAGCCGGCCGAACTCGCCTACGTCATCTACACCTCCGGCTCCACCGGCCGGCCCAAGGGCGTCGAGGTCACCCACGGCAACCTCGCCGCGTTCCTGGCCTCCGTCCAGGGCCTCGCGGACCCGTCGGACACCGACGTGTGGACGCTGTTCCACTCGCTCGCCTTCGACTTCTCGGTCTGGGAGATCTGGGGCGCGCTGGCCTTCGGCGGCCGACTGGTCGTCGTGCCCCGCGAGGCGGGGATGGACCCGGACGCGCTGCACGGGGTGCTGGCCCGCGAGCAGGTCACCGTCCTGAGCCAGACGCCGTCCGCCTTCCGGCAGTTCGTGGCCCGGGAGGAACGGCACCCGCTGGACGCGCTGCGGCTGCGGCTGGTCGTGCTCGGCGGCGAGGCGCTCGACCTCTCGACCGTCGGCAGGTGGCAGCGCCGGCACCCGGCGGACTCCACCCGGCTGGTGAACGCCTACGGCGCCACCGAGAACACCGTGTTGACGACCTGGCGGGTGCTGGCCCCCGTCGGGACCGGGCCCGCCGCCGCGGCCGAGGGGAACGCCTCCCCCATCGACGGCACGATCCCGGGCTGGCGGCTGGTCGTCCTGGACGCCCGCGGCGAGCCGGTGCCCACCGGGGTCGTCGGCGAGATCCACGTCGGCGGTCCCGGCGTGGCCCGCGGCTACCTCGGCCGCCCCGCGCTGACGGCCGAGCGCTACCTCCCGGACCCGTTCGGCGACGTGCCCGGCGGCCGCCTCTACCGCACCGGCGACCTGGGCCGGTGGAACGCCGCCAGCGAACTGGAGTACTGCGGCCGCACCGACGACCAGGTGAAGATCCGCGGCTTCCGGATCGAACTCGGCGAGGTCGAGGCCGCCATCGGCCGGCACCCGTCCGTCCGGGGCGCCGCCGTGCTCGTCCGCGAGGACACCCCCGGCGACCGCCGGCTCGTCGCCTACGCGGCCTGCCCCGACGCGACGGACCCCCGCGCACTGCGCGACTTCGCCGCCGCCCACCTGCCCGCCCACATGGTCCCCGCCGCGGTCGTCGTCCTCGACGCCCTGCCGCTGACCCGCAACGGCAAGGTCGACCGCGCCGCCCTGCCCGCACCGGACGTCTCCGCCGGGCCCACCGGCCGCGAACCCGCGAACGCCACCGAGGAGGCGCTGTGCGGACTGTTCGCCGACGTCCTCGACCTGGACCGGGTCGGCGTCGAGGACGCCTTCTTCGAGCTCGGCGGGCACTCGCTGCTGGTCATCCGGCTGGTCGACCGGATCCGCGCCGCCCTCGGCGTGGAACTGTCCATCCGGGCCGTCTTCGAGGCCCCGACCCCGGCCGGCCTGGCCGCCACCGTCGCCCTCGGGCAACAGGCCCGCACGGCCGTGCGCCCCGCGGTGCGCCCGGAACGCCTGCCGCTGTCCTTCGCCCAGCGCCGCCTCTGGTTCCTCAACGAGCTCGACGGCGGGGCGGCCTACAACATCCCGTACGCAGCGCGCCTCACGGGCGCCCTGGACGTCGAGGCACTGAACGCCGCCCTGGGCGACGTCGTCGACCGGCACGAGTCGCTGCGCACCATCCTGCCCACCGAGGACGGCCGCCCCTGGCAGAAGGTCCTGACCGGCCCGGAGGCCCGGACCGCCCTGACCGTCACCGACACCACCCCGGAGGCGCTGGAGGCCGAACTCGCCGGGGAGAGCGGGAAGGTCTTCCGGCTCACCACCGAACCCGCCCTGCGCGCCCGCCTCTTCCGCCTCGCCCCGGACGAGCACGTCCTGCTGCTGGTGGTCCACCACGTGGCCTGCGACGGCTGGTCGCTGGAGCCGCTGCTCGACGACCTCGCCGAGGCGTACGCGGCACGCCGCACCGGCACGGCCCCGGCCCGGCCGCCGCTGCCCGTCCAGTACGCCGACTTCACGCTGTGGCAGCGGGACCTCCTCGGCGCCGAGGACGACCCGGCGAGCCGGCTCTCGCAGCAGACCGAGTACTGGCGCCGGACCCTCGCCGGCATCCCCGACCAGCTCGCGCTGCCCTTCGACCGGCCGCGCTCGGGCACGGTCAGCCTGCGCGGCGGGGAGGTCGCGGTCGAGGTCGGCCCGGCGCTGCACGCCGCCCTGGCCGCCACCGCACGGGCCCACGACTGCACCGTGTTCATGGCGCTGCAGGCCGCGGTCGCCGTGGTGCTCTCCCGCTGCGGCGCCGGGCCCGACATCCCGCTGGGCACGGCCACCTCCGGGCGCGCCGACGCCGTGCTGGACGGCCTGGTGGGCTTCTTCGCCAGCACCCTGGTGCTGCGCACCGACGTCTCGGGCGACCCGACCTTCGCCGAACTCCTCGGCCGGATCCGGGAGGCCGACCTCGGCGCCTACGCCCACCAGGACGTCCCGTTCGAGACCCTGGTCGAGGCGCTCAACCCGGCCCGGGTACCCGGCGCCAACCCCCTGTTCCAGGTGAGCGTCTCCATGCTGAACAGCATCAGCGCGGAACTCGCCCTCCCGGGGCTGGCGGTCGCCCCCCACGACCTGAGCATGGGCATCTCGGCCTTCGACCTGTCCTTCGTGTTCGGCGAGCGCCCGGGCTCCGACGACGCGTCCGGGCCGGCCGCCGGCCTGGTCGCCGCGATCGGGTACGACGCCGACCTGTTCGACCACGCCACCGTCGAGGGCATCGCCGACCGGCTGGTGCTGGTGCTGGAGGCGCTGGCCGCCGACCCGGGCCGCCGCATCGGCGAGGTCGGGCTGCTCTCCGCCCGGGAGCGCCGGCAGGTCCTCCGGGAGTGGAACGACACCACCACCGAGGTGCCGGCGGGGACGCTGCCCGAGCTCTTCGCCGCCCGGGCCGCGCACACCCCCGCGGCCCCGGCGGTCCGCTGCCTCGGCACCGAGCTGACGTACGCCGAACTCGACGCCGGCGCCAACCGGCTGGCGCACGAGCTGATCGCCCGCGGCATCGGGCCGGGCCGCCGGGTGGCCCTCGCCCTGCCCCGCTCGGAGCAGGGCGTGGTGGCCCTGCTCGCGGTCCTGAAGGCCGGGGCGGCCTACCTCCCGGTCGACCCGTCCTACCCCGCCGACCGCGTCGCCTTCATGCTCCGGGACGCGGCCCCGGCCTGTGTGCTCAGCACCGGCGAGGTCGCCGCCGCCCTGCCCACCGCCCCCGGCCTGCCGGTCCTGGCGCTGGACGACGAACAGCTGCGGCGCTCGGTCGCGGACCGGCCCGCCGCGGCGCCCACCGACGCGGACCGGACCGCGCCGCTGCTCCCGGCCCACCCGGCGTACGTGATCTACACCTCCGGGTCGACGGGCCGCCCGAAGGGCGTGGTGGTCTCCCACCGCGGCGTCCCGAGCATGGTGCACGCCCAGGCGGCGACGCTCGGCGTCGACGCCGACAGCCGGGTGCTGCAGTTCGCCTCGACGAGCTTCGACGCCTCCGTCTGGGACACCTGGATGGCACTGCTGACCGGCGGGTGCCTGGTCGTCGTCCCGGAGGCCGACCGCGTCCCGGGCCCGGCCCTGGCGGACTTCCTGCGCGTCCACGGCATCACCCACGCCACCCTGCCGCCCGCCGTGGTCCTCGCCACCGAGTTCGACGAGGACGTCGCCGGCGTCACGCTGATCACCGCCGGCGAGGCCTGCACCCCCGCCGTCCTCGACGCGGCCCGGCACTTCGCGAAGGTGGTCAACGCCTACGGCCCCACCGAGTCCACGGTGTGCGCGACCATGCGCACCGTCGACGGGGTGCCGCAGGCCGTCCCGATCGGCCGACCGGTGGCGAACACCCGGGTGTACGTGCTGGACGCGCGGCAGCGCCCCGTCCCGCCCGGCGTGCCCGGGGAGCTGTACCTCGCGGGCGCCGGGCTGGCCACCGGCTACCTGAACCGGCCCGCGCTGACGGCGGAGCGCTTCCTGCCCGACCCCTTCGGTGCTCCCGGCGAGCGCCTGTACCGCACCGGCGACCTGGTGCGGTGGACCGCGGACGGCGAGCTGGTCTTCCTCGGCCGGACGGACGAGCAGATCAAGATCCGGGGCTTCCGGGTCGAGCCCGGCGAGGTCGAGGCGGTGCTCACCGGCCACCCGGAGGTCGCCCACGCCGCGGTGGTCGCCCGTGAGGACCGCCCGGGGGACGTCCGGCTGGTCGCCTACGCCGTCCTGGCGGCCGGTCGGCAGCCGCAGGACCGGGACCCCGCCGGCGCCCTGCGCCGCTACGCGGCCGAGCACCTGCCCGAGTACCTCGTTCCCGGCGACGTTCTGGTCCTCGACCGGCTGCCGCTGACCCCGAGCGGGAAGCTCGACCGCAAGGCCCTGCCCGCGCCGTCGGCGAGCGGGCCCGCCGCGGAGGGCCGGGCCGGCGACGGCCGGGCCGGCGAGGACGCCCCGGACGACCCGCGCACGGCCGTGCTGGTCCGGCTCTTCGCGCAGGAGCTCGGCCTGGACCGGGTCGGTCCGGACGACTCGTTCTTCGAGCTGGGCGGTCACTCGCTGCTGGCGACCCGGCTGATCGGCCGGATCCGCGCCCTGCTCGGCGCCGAGATCGGCATCGCGACGCTGTTCGAGGCGCCCACCGCCGCGGGGCTCGCCGCCCGACTGGACGAGGCCCCGACCGACCCCTACGCCAGCGTCATCGAGCTCCGGCGCGGCCGGGCGAGCAGCCGCCCGGTCTTCTGCATCCACCCCATCGGCGGGCTCAGCTGGTGCTACAGCTCCGTCCTGCCCCACCTGGAGCGGGACCAGCCGGTCTACGGGATCCAGGTGACGGAGAGCCACGGCCGCTTCAAGGCGGTCGAGTCGCTCGACGCGCTGGCCCGGCGCTACGCGGACCTGATCACCGCGACGCACCCCGACGGCCCGTACGTCGTCATGGGCTGGTCGCTCGGCGGGGTCCTGTCCTACGAGGTCGCCCGCCTGCTGGAGGCCTCCGGACGGACGGTCGACCTGGTCGTCCTCTTTGACGCCTGGCCGTACGAACGCCCGGTGACGCCCGAGGAGCTGGACGGCGACTTCGCCGCGTGGGTGACCGGCGAGGTCATCGCCGGCCCGTCCGCCGACGGCGCCCTCGACGCCCGCCAGAGCCGGGCCCTGGTCCGCGCGGCCAAGGGCGTCGCCGCCCTCCTCGGGCCGCCGCACCCGGACGGCTACCACGGGCGGGTCCTGAGCATCGCCGCCGCCAAGACCGTCGCCGAGCGGGGCTCCGCCGCGCAGGCCTGGCAGCCGTACCTCACCGCAGCCGAGCACCACGTGGTGGACTCCGACCACGACGCGATGATGACGCCCGCCGTCATGGAGCAGTCGGGGCCGCTGGTGACGGCCGCCCTGCGGGCCCCGCGGGACGACCGGGCGACCGCACCGGAGGCCCGCCGTGACTGACCACCACGCCCCCGGGGCCGACGCCGATCCCGATCCCGACCTCGACCCCGACCTGGACGTCCCGGACCCCCGCGATCCGCGTCCGCTCGGCGACGACCGCCTCGTCTTCATCCGCCCGGTGCTCCAACCGGACGGCAAGGTCGTCGCCGGGAACTTCTCCTACTACGACGCCTCCGAGGACACCGCCGGGTTCGAGGAGGCCCGGGTCCGCTACGCGTTCGGCACCGAGCGCCTGTTCATCGGCCGCTACTGCTCCATCGCCGCGGGCGTGACCTTCGTGATGGCCGGCGCGAACCACGTCTTCGACGGTCCGACGGGCTATCCGTTCCTCAGCTTCGAGGGCGACTGGCGCGACAGCCTGCTCGACGACCTGATCGCCCGGGGGCCGGGCCGCAAGGGCGACACCCGGATCGGCAACGACGTCTGGATCGGCCGCGGCGCCACCATCATGCCCGGGGTGACCGTCGGCGACGGCGCCATCATCGGCGCGGGCGCCCTGGTCGCCTCCGACGTGGCGCCGTACCGGATCGTGGGCGGCAACCCGGCCCGGGTGATCCGCGCCCGCTACGGCCCCGAGGACGTCGAGCGGCTGCTCACGGCCCGCTGGTGGGACTGGCCGGTGGCGACCGTCTCCCGGCACCTCCCGGAGCTGGTCCTCGGCCGGCCCGAACGGATCCTGTCCATCGCGCGGGCCGAGCAGCTGCTCGGCCCGGCGCCGGCCACCACCCAGGGAAGCGCGTCATGACGAAAGCAACCGGCATCCCCGGCGCCCCGCCGACGGTCGACCTCGCCGACCCGGCCCTGTACGGGGCCGGCGACCCGGAGGCGGTGTGGGCCGGACTGCGCCGCGACCACCCCGCCCACTGGAACGAGTCCCCGGACGGCAGCGGCTTCTGGGCCGTCACCCGGCACGCCGACGTCCAGCGGGTGCTCAAGGACACCGCGACCTTCACCTCCGCCCAGGGCATGCGGATCGGCCACAACCCGACCGCCACCGCCGAGGCCGCCGGGAAGATGCTCATCGTCACGGACGCGCCCCGGCACGCGAAGATCCGGCGGGTGATCAGCTCCGCGTTCACTCCGCGCACGGTCGCCCGCCTGGAACAGAACATGCGGACGATCGTCCGCGAGGAACTGGAGCCGGTGCTGGCCGGCGAGCCCTGCGAGTTCACCGACTTCGCCGCCGTCCTGCCGGTGGCCGTGATCTGCGACCTGCTGGGCGTGCCGAAGAGCGACTGGCGCTTCATGCTCGACTCCACCCGGGCCGCCTTCGGCGCCTCCGACGTCGACCCGATCGCCCGGCTCGAAGCACACGCCGGCATGCTCGCCTACTACGCCGACCTCGTCGACTTCCGCCGCGAGGAACCGGGCGAGGACGTCATCAGCGCCATGGTGAACGGCCTCGTCGACGGCGAGCCGCTCACCGACGAGGAGATCTTCCTCAACTGCGACGGCCTCATCTCGGGCGGCAACGAGACCACCCGGCACGCCACCGTCGGCGGGCTCCTCGCCTTCGCCGCCGACCCCGACCAGTGGCGGCTCGCGGCCGCCTCCCCCGACCGGATGGACGGCGTCGTCGACGAGGTCCTGCGCTTCACCAGCCCGGCGATGCACGTGCTGCGCACGGCCTCCCGGGACGTCGAGATCGCCGGCCGGTCGATCCGGGCCGGCGACCCGGTGACGGTCTGGATGCCGTCGGCGAACCGGGACGAGACGGTCTTCGAGGCGCCCGAGCGCTTCGACGTCCGGCGCACGCCCAACCCGCACGTCTCCTTCGGCGTCGGCCCGCACTTCTGCCTGGGCGGGGCCCTCGCCCGCACCGAACTGCGGGTCCTGTTCACCGAGTTGCTCGCCCGCGCCGAAGGCGCCGAACCGGCCGGCCCGGCCCGCAGGCTGCACTCCAACCTCATCCGGGGCCACGAGTCCGCACCCGTCCTGCTGCACCCCCGCGACGGCCGGGAGAGGCGGTGAAGCCGCTCGCGGACCCCCGCTTCCGCCGCCTGCTCATCGGCCAGGCGCTCTCCGGCTTCGGCAGCAGCGCCCTGTTCCTGACCCTGGGCATCTGGGCCAAGGACCTCACCGGCAGCAACGCCGCCGCCGGTGGGGTCGAGGCCGCCCTCGGCGCGCCCATGGTGCTGTCGCCGCTCTTCGGCCACCTCGCCGACCGGGTGCGGCGGCGCCCGCTGCTCATGGCCACCAACGCCCTGATGGCGCTGGCCGTGCTGTCCCTGCTCGCGGTGCACGGCGACGAACAGCTGTGGATCATCTACCTGGTTGCGGTCTGCTACGGCGTCGCCTTCGGCGTCCTCGGCGCCGCGTCCGCCGGAATCCGCCGCGACCTCCTCCCCGACGACCAGCTGACCGGCGCCAACGCCCTCCTGCAGACCGTCGCCCAGGGGCTGCGCATCATCGCCCCGCTGGTCGGCGTGGCGGTCTACGCGGCCGCCGGGGCCGGAACGCTCGCCGTGCTCAACTCCCTCACCTTCCTGGCCGCGATCCTGGCGCTCGCCGGCCTGCGGGTCGAGGAGTCGGTCGGACCGGAGTCGCCACGGGAGCCGTTCCTCCGCAGCGCCCTCGCCGGCGTGCGGCACATCGGCGCCACACCGGTGCTGGCCCGGATCGGCTACGCGGCGGCCTGCGCGTTCTGCGTTATCGGCCTGAGCCAGACCGTGATGTTCGCGGTGGTGGACGAGGGGCTCGGCCGGCCGCCGTCGGCGCTCGGCCCGCTGAACGCCGTCCAGGGCGTCGGTGCGGTGGTCGGCGGCCTCACGGTCTCCGCGCTGATCCGGCGGGTCGGCATGGCGCGCACCGCCGGCCTCGGGATCGGCGCGTTCACGGTGGCGGCGCTCGGCTACTGCGCGCCGAACCTGGCGTTCGTCGTCGCGGGCGAGGTCGCGGACGGGATCGCCATCACCTGGATCATGGTGGTGCTGTCGTCCGCGGCGCAGCTCCACACGCCGTCCCGGCTGCAGGGCCGCGTCAACGCCATCTGCACGATGCTGGTGCTGGTCCCGCAGTCGCTGTCGCTGGCCGCCGGCACGGTCCTCATCGACCGCTTCGACTACCGGACTCTGCTGATCGCAATGGCGGCGGTCACCGCGGCCTGCGCCGCCGCGCTGGTGCTGAGGCCGGTCCCCGCGCTCACCGAGCGGACGTTCGTGACCTCGGCGCCGACCGCCCCGGCTGACCCCGCCGACCCTGCCGTCCCTGCCGACCCTGCCGACCCTGCCGACCCTGCCGACCCTGCCGACCGGGCAGTCGCTGCAGACCGGGACACCGCCGGCTCCGGCCCCCCGGCGCAGCGCTGAGGCCGCCGACCGGGCCCGGACGCGACTCCCCCGCGGGGTGGCGTCCGGGCCCGGTCGGCGTTCGACCGACGGCACGCCGCCCCGCCCCTCGCCGCGCCGACACGCCGCGTACTCGCCGTATCGACGGAGAGTCACCGCACCGCCGCCGCCCGCCCGTCCATGCGAAGCGACCGTTCTCGGCGCCCCGCGCCGCCCGCCGCAGAACTCGCCGCCCCAACCATGTTGTGAGGCAAGCGAATTGACCGGATCCACACCCGCCGGAGACCGGCCCCACAAGGAGCCGCCCCGGCCGACTCGATCGTATGCTCTTGCGGTCCTCTGCAAATCTATGCCAGAGTTCGGGGCATCGGATCGAGTACGCCGAATCCCGTCACACAACGCTGAATCAGGGGCCCGCCCGCGCGGGTCATAGGGTGCATCCATGTCGAAGGTCTTGAGCAAGCTGCCGGTCGGTGAACGGATCGGCATCGCATTCTCCGGTGGGTTGGACACCTCCGTCGCCGTCGCGTGGATGCGCGAGCACGGTGCCTTCCCGTACGCCTACACGGCCGACATCGGCCAGTACGACGAGCCGAACCTCGCCGACGTCCCCGCCCGCGGCCGCGCGTACGGCGCCGAGCAGGCCCGGCTGGTCGACTGCCGGGCCCCGCTGGTCGAGGAGGGCCTGGCCGCCCTCGCCTGCGGCGCCTTCCACATCCGCTCCGCCGGGCAGACGTACTTCAACACCACCCCCCTCGGCCGCGCCGTGACCGGCACCCTGCTGGTCCGCGCCATGCAGGAGGACGGGGTGTCCATCTGGGGCGACGGCTCCACCTACAAGGGCAACGACATCGAGCGGTTCTACCGCTACGGCCTGCTCGCCAATCCCAGCCTGCGGATCTACAAGCCGTGGCTGGACCAGGCGTTCGTCGACCAGCTCGGCGGCCGCAAGGAGATGTCCGAGTGGCTCGCCGAGCGCGACCTGCCCTACCGGGACTCCGCCGAGAAGGCCTACTCCACCGACGCCAACATCTGGGGCGCCACCCACGAGGCCAAGCGGCTGGAGTACCTGGACACCTCGATGGAGATCGTCAGCCCGATCATGGGCGTGGCCTTCTGGGACCCCGAGGTCGAGATCCCGACCGAGGACATCACCGTCGAGTTCGAGTTCGGCCGCCCGGTCCGGATCAACGGCCAGGAGTTCGCCAGTGCCGTCGACCTCGTCCACGAGGCCAACACCATCGGCGGGCGCCACGGCCTCGGCATGTCGGACCAGATCGAGAACCGGATCATCGAGGCCAAGAGCCGCGGCATCTACGAGGCCCCCGGCATGGCGCTGCTGCACATCGCCTACGAGCGGCTGCTCAACGCCATCCACAACGAGGACACCCTCGCCACCTACCACACCCAGGGCCGCCGCCTCGGCCGGCTGCTGTACGAGGGCCGGTGGTTCGACCCGCAGTCGCTCATGCTCCGGGACAGCATGCAGCGCTGGATCGGCCACCCGGTCACCGGCAGCGTCACGCTGCGGCTGCGGCGGGGCCAGGACTACTCGGTCATCGACACTCAGGGCCCCAACTTCAGCTACCACCCGGAGAAGCTGTCGATGGAGCGCAGCGTCGACGCCGCGTTCGTCCCGGACGACCGCATCGGCCAGCTGACCATGCGCAACCTCGACATCGCCGACTCGCGCAGCAAGCTGGAGCAGTACGCGGTCCACGGCCAGCTGGCGCCGTGGAGCGGCCTGATCGGCGAGCTCGCCCCCGGCGGGGCCGCGCCCATCGCCGCCGGCAACGGCGACGCGGAGGAGTCCACCGCGCTCGACCACGCCGCGATCGAGTCCGGCACCGACTGACACGTCCGGCCCGGCCGACACGTCCGGCACCGACCGACGCGCCCGGCCCGGCCGGCGGCCCGGAGTCGCCCACGGAGGCCGCCGCACCACACCGGTGCGGCGGCCTCCGCCGTCCCCGACCGACCCGACGGCCCCACCCGCCCCGCCGTAGGATGACGGACGTGCGCCCGGCGACGGGAAGGCAGGACCCGCCATGGGTGAAGCGGTCGGTTCGATGCTGGCCTCCGCGGTGGCGCTCGCGATCAGTCCACGGCCGCTCATCACCGTGATCCTCGTCCTGGCCACGCCGCGCGGGCGGACGAAGAGCCTCGCCTTCGCGGCCGGCTGGGTGCTGGGCCTCGCCGTGCCGGTGATCCTCGTCCTGGTGGCCGGGCGCGCACTGGGCGGGGTCGGGGCCGCCCCCACCTGGCCGTCCTGGCTGAAGCTCGCCCTCGGCACGCTGCTCCTGCTGTCGGCCGCGCGGCAGTGGCACGACCGGCCGCGCGCGGGCCACGTCACGGCGCCGCCCGCCTGGCTGCAGTCGATCGAGCGCTACTCGCCCGCGAGGTCCGCCGGCCTCGCCCTCACACTCGTCGCGAGCAGCCCGAACACCCTGCTCCCGGCCGTCGGCGGCGCCGCCTCGATCGCGGGCACCGCGACCGGCCCCGGCGCGCGGGCGGTGGCAGCGGCCCTGTTGGTGTCGTTCGGCTCGCTCGGCTCCCTCGTGCCCCTGGTGGTCCGGATGCGCGGCGGAGCCCGGACCCTCGGCGAGTGGCGGGCCTGGACGGCCGCCCACCAGGCCGCGATCGTGACCACCGTCGCTGCCGTGCTCGGCGCCGGGTACCTGGGCGACGCGGTCTCCGCGCTCGGGTGACCGAAGGCTGTCCTCGGACTCGGACTCGGACTCGGGCTCGGACTCGGACTCGGCTGACGGCAGGCCGCCCCCTTCACCGGATCCGCACCACCCCGCGCCCCCGGACCGCCCGGACGCCCAGCCGCGCGGGATCCGCCCTCGGACGCGCCGCGACCGCGTCCCGGAGCGTCAGCAGGATCTCCCCGTCGTAGCGTTCCGCCAGCACCCGGGCCAGCTCGGCCGGACCGCCCGGCCGCGCCTCCGGCGCCAGATCGGGCAGCCGCCCCGGGGCGCTGAGGTCCTGTGCCTGGGCGGCCCAGCGTGCCGCGTCGCGCCGCTCGCCCTCGGCGCTGTAGTGCACGGCCAGGCAGTGCACGGCCAGCTGGTCGCCGTACTGGGCGGCGATCCGCCACCAGAAGACGCCGTCCGCCGTGCGGCCCATCCCGTACAGCAGGCAGCCGAGGGTGCGGAAGGCGGTCTTCTCGGCGAGTTCGAGGTCCAGGGCCAGTTCTCCGGGCTTCGCGGCGCCCGCCACGCCGGCGCACAGGTGCCGCAGGTCCCTGCGGAGCTCCGCCCGTCCGCCGGCCCAGGGGGACTGCGCGGTCCCCGTGCCGGCGCCGGTGCCCGGCGCCCCGCCCGGGAGCGAGTTCCAGGCCTGCCCCGGGCCCGGCCCCGGACCGCCTCCCGATCCCAGCCCCGCCCCCGGGCCGGCCCCCGAGGCCGGTGCGTGCGGTGGCCGGGCTCCGGCCGGCGGACGGGCGGGGCGTTCGCGCACGGCCGGGGCGGGCCGACGGGCGGCGGCGAGCCGCTCGGCCAGCCGCCGGGTGAACGCCACCGGATCGTGGTCGTCGAACTCCCGGTCCAGCTCGGCGGATTGCGCGCGCAGCAGGTCCCCGACCCTCATGTCTCCGCCCTCATGCGTCCGCCCTCACGTCACGGCCCTCACGTCACGGCCCCCATGTCACGGCCCTCATGTCTCCGCTCCGTCGTCTCCCGGGTGTTCCAGCAGGTACTCCAGGTGGCGCCGCCCGAGGCTGTAGTAGGTCCGGGCGGTGGTGTGCGCGATGCCGAGCGACCGGCCGATGTCGGGGTACGACAGGCCCGCCTGACGGAGCCGGACGACGTCCGCCTGGACCGGCGCGGCCCGTGCGAGTTCGTCCATCGCCCAGTCCAGGGCGTCCAGTTCGGCGAGTTCGTCCAGCTCGTCCTGGCTGGTGTCGGGGCGGCGCTGGGCGATCACCCGCAGCCGCTTGCGTTCGGTGCGCCGGCGGTCGCGCAGAACGTCCACCACCGCGTCTTTCACGACTTTGAAGGCGAAGGCCTGCGGATCGGCGCTGGCCAGGGCGCGACGCCAGTTCTTGTAGAGCGTCGTGCCGGCGTTCTGGACCGCGTCCTGCGCGTCCTCGCGGTGCCGCAGGCGTTGCTGGGCGTAGCGGAGGTAGCCGGAGTTCTCGCGGGTGAAGAAGGCCTCGAAGTCGTTCGGCAGGTCGCCGAGCGGGTCCGCCCGGAGGCCCCGCTCCTCGCCCGGCCCGGGAGTGTTCACGCACGCCCCCCTTTTCGTGGGTCAGCTGGCCGGCCCACCGGGTGGCACGCCGACGGCCCCATGGGGGCTCGTGGTGTAACCGTCCGGGAGGCGCGGGATGTTGACCGGATCGGGCGGACAATTGGCGAACGTTTCCGCCCACTTTTGAACAGCGCCACTGACCTGCCGATTCGGGCCCACCGACGTCCTCGGCAGGCCGGGCGAGTGACCCAGATCACACCGCGCGCGACGCCGGCTTGACAAGCCCCCCGCTGCCGGATCACCCACCCGCCCCACGGGGCCACCCCCGCGCCACCGGCACCGCACCACCGCCCGGACAGCACGGGTCTCACCGCACGCACCCCGCAGCACAGCACCGACACCGGGCCTCCGGCCGGCCCTACGGCGCCGGTTCCACCGCCGCCGAGTCCAGCGCGGCGGTCACCCGCTCCAGCAGCCCGCGCAGCTCCGCCAGGTCCTCGACCGGCAGCCCGGTCGCGGCGAGCAGCCGACGCGGGACCTGCCCGGCCCGCTCGCGCAGCGCCGACCCCTCGGCCGTGAGCGCGACGGTGACGGACCGCTCGTCCTGCGCGCTGCGCTCGCGGCGCACCAGCCCGGCCGCCTCCAGCCGCTTGAGCAGCGGGGAGAGCGTGCCGGAGTCGAGCCGCAGGCGCTCGCCGATCCGCTTGACGGGCAGTTCGCCGTCCTCCCAGAGCACCAGCATGACCAGGTACTGCGGGTAGGTCAGCCCGAGGTCGCGGAGCAGCACCCGGTAGACGCCGCCGAAGGCCCGCGAGGCCGCGTTGAGCGAGAAGCAGATCTGCTGGTCGAGGCGGAGCAGTTCCTCGTCCGCCATGCCGGGAAGCGTGGTCATGGCTCCATGGTACCGATCACACTCGCACCATTGAGTTGTGCGCAATTGAATTGCGTGCTCTACTTGTCGCAGGGCAGGAACCCGGACGGGTCGCGGAAACGAAGGCGACGCACCCCGGACCCACCCGCAATCCGAGCAACCGAAGCACCACGAAGGGGACCGACCATGGACGCGCTCTACACCGCAGCCGCCACCGCCAACGGCCGGGAGGGCCGTGCCGTCAGCTCCGACGGGCAGCTGGACCTCGCACTGGCGATGCCGCCGGCGCTCGGCGGCAACGGCCAGGGCACCAACCCCGAGCAGCTGTTCGCGGCCGGTTACGCCGCCTGCTTCGCGAGCGCCCTCGGCCTGGTCGGCCGGCAGGCCCGGGTGGACACCAGCGAGGTCTCGGTGACCGCCGAGGTGTCCATCGGCAAGGACGGCGCGGGCTTCGGCCTCGCGGTCGTGCTGCGCGTCGAGCTGCCCGAGTCCCTGGCGGGCGAGACCGGCGAGCTGCTGGTCAAGCAGGCGCACGAGGTCTGCCCCTACTCCCGCGCCACCCGCGGCAACATCCCGGTCGAGCTCGTCGTCGAGTAGTCGACCGGGGCACGGGGACGCCGGTCGCCACGACCGCGTCGAAGCCCCCTCGCAGGCGCGCACCGGGCCCGCCGCACACCCCGTGCGGCGGGCCCGCCCCGTTTCCCGGGCCGGCGCCCCTACCCCGCCGCGCCGGGCGGAGACCCACCGCCCGCCGGGCCGGCCGCACCCGGTCCGCCGGCACCCGGCCCGGCGCTGCCGGGCCATCCGCCGCCCGGCCCTGCGCCACCGTGCCCGCTCGCCGAGCGCAGCGTCTCCAGTCTGTGCCGGTACTCCTCCGCGTCGATCTCACCCCGCGCGAACCGATCCGCGAGCACCTGCTCCGCGGGTGGTCCCGCCCCCCAGCCGCCGGGGCCGCCCGGCCCCGGCCCGCCCACACCCGGTGCCGCCGGACGGCCGGGCGGGACCGGCTGCCGCGAGCGCGAGACGTACCGGAAGAGGGCGACGGCGAGGAGCACGAGCAGGGCCAGGACCAGCAGCGTCCCGATCACCATCAGCCCGATGCCCCAGCCGCTCATGCCGTGGCCGTGCCCGTATCCGTGCCAGTGCCTCATCAGGACCTCCTCCTCCGGCCCCGCACGGGCCCACCGAGGTGATCAGCGCCGAAGGGCCCGTCTTCGAACCCCCGCCTGCGGGGCGACGCCGGGGCACGCACCTCGCCGCGTTGTCGTCGGTCGCCGATGCTCCGCATGGACTCCGTCCTCCGCCTTGCGATGCACGCACCCCAACGCCGCCCCGCCCGCCCTCCGGGCGGACGACGGGGGCTCGAAGACGGGCCCTACCACCATCCTGCGCCCGGCACCGGTGAAAGCGCTGTGAAGAAAGCCTGAGAAAACGTTCCGGCGCACGAGCGCGCATCCACGGGGTAGCGTGCCGCTCGTGACCCGGTACCCGCGCATGACCCACCACCCGCCCGACGACGCCCGCTCCCCCGAGCAGCTCGTCGCCGCCGGACTGCTGCGGCGCCACGCCGACCCCAGCCCCCACCCGACGCTCGGCCACTCCCCGATCGCCTACGTCGCCACCGCGCTCTGGGCCGAACTCACCGCGCTCGCCATCGCGCCGTCCGCCGCCGAGGCCACCGCCACCGCCCTGCTGCACGCACTCGCGGACCGGGCCGTGGACGCGGCCCTCGCCCCGGGCAACGAGCGCGCCCCGCACGACGACCTGTACGTGACCGATCCCGCCCACATCGGCCGGAACCGCCGCACGGTGTGGTTCCAGCGCTACGGCCCGCACGGCCCGATCACCGCCGCCTTCGCGCCGTGAACCCCGCGCGCGGAGCCGGCCCTCGGTACCGGCGGCCTCAGCGCTCGACCTGCAGGCTGTGGCAGACCCAGCTGAGCCGGTCCGGCCCGGAGACCGGCGGCCGGGCGTGGTACGTCCCGTCCGCCACCGACAGGTTGACGATCAGGTAGGCGTGCCAGCCCGGTCCCACCCCGTGCAGGTCCGCGTAGACGAGCTCGTCCTCGACGTACCAGTCCACCGAGTTCGCGCCGAGCACCACCCGCAGACCGAAGGTCGCCCCCGGGCCGATCCCGGCGCCGCCGCCGTGCCAGTACCGGTAGCCGCCCCGGACGTGGTTGGAGATCTCCAGCAGGTCGGGGTTGTCGGGGTGGTACTCGAAGACGTCCACCTCGTTGCCGCCGTCCCGCCAGGTCCAGATCGCCGGCCAGGCGCCCAGCCCGGTGGGCAGCGTCACGCGCGCCGACAGCACGTCCCCGGTGCGGACCTGGAACCCGTCCGGACTGCCCTCGGTGGTCAGCAGGTTGCAGCTCCACAGCCCGCCGCTGTGCCGCCGGGTGGCGGTGAACACCCCGCCCGGGCAGTACCCGCGGACGAGGTAGTCGAGCTTGTGGTCGCTCCGGTTGGTCGGCCCCATCCGGGGGTAGGCGCTGCTACGCCCGGTGATCCACTGCCTGGTCGAAGTGAAGTCCGCGTCGAAAACGACGGTCACGGCCGCCTCCCCGGTGCTCCGGCGCCCCGGCAGTCGGATCGGCCGGGCACACAGAGTGATTTACCCGGTACGGTCCGCTGTATGCGAAGCGGACCCCCCGGGTCCGTGCCGGGACCGGGCGGACCCCTGAGGCGGCGGTCGGCCGCGGGGCCCGGGGCCGGCTCAGCCGACCGCCGCCGCACCCCCGGCGCCGAGCCGGTCGGTCACCGAGACCACGCCGTCCACCGCGCGGCACAGGTTGAGCACGATCGGCACCAGGTGCGGCTCGGGCACGGTGCCGCTGAGCACCACCCGGCCCTGGTTGACCTCCACCCCGATCTCCGCCGGGCTCACGCCCTCGATCCGGCCGAGCACCTCCTCGACGATCTCCCGCCGGATCACCCCGTCCTCGCGCAGGAACACCCGCAGCAGGTCCCCGCGGCTGACCATGCCGACGACCCGCCCCTCCTCGTCCAGCACCGGCAGCCGCTTGAGCCCGTGCCGGCTCATCGTGCGGGCCGCCGCGACCACGCTGGTGCCGGGCGAGGTGCAGACCGGTTGGCCGGTCATCAGGTCGGCGGCGGTGACCTCGCCGTTCGGGCCGGCCTGCGGCGACTCCGGCGCCGGCAGCAGACTGCCCGGGTCCTCCTGCGCGGCCAGGGTGCGCAGCAGGTCGGCCTCCGACACGACGCCGAGCGGCCGCCCTTCCGGGTCCACCACCGGTACTCCGGTGATGTCGTACTCGCTCAGCAGCGTCACGATCTCCCGGAACCCGGTCTCGGGGGAGACCAGGACCACGGGGCCGGTCATCACGGATTCGACGGTGGCATGCCGCACGCCGGTTCACCTCGTCCAACGGTGCTGGTCCGACCGGGCGCGGATCGTCCCGGCCGGTTACCGGCAGCATGGCGCGCGGCGGCGCGGATCGCCAGGGGCCAAGGGGCCGAACGGGTGGGTCCTTGGACCCCGGTGCACGAACACGTCCCCGACGGGCCGGACCGGGGGCGGGACGTGCACTGTCGCCCCGCGAGCGGGGGCGACGGCCGGCCGGAGGACCCGTCGCGCGCCTCCCGGTGGCACGCCGGTCGCCCGGACAGCGCAACCATCACATGATCGACTCGTTGGACCGTCCACCACTCCAGCACCACGCACGGTTCCCGGGAGGACCCTTTGCCAGGACGGACGGTGGGCGCGGCGGCGCCGGCCCAGGGGGTCGCCGCGCGTCCCGTGGCCCGGGCGGAGGCGGTGCTGGTGCGCCACTACCGCAGGCTGGTCCGCCTCGCGTACCTGGCGCTGCCGGCCGACCGGGACCGGCACAGCCGGGTGCTCGCCGCCCACGCCGCCGTCCACCGCGCCCTGCCCTTCCGCTGGACCCGCCGTGACGAGGGGACCCACCACGACGCCCCGGGCGCCGCCGGGGCGGATCCGCCGTACGCCGCCCTGCGCCTGCGGGTCCTGCGCACCGCGCTCCGCCCGCACCCGGCCGCTCGTCTGCTGGCGCCCCGGGTCTGGGGGCTGCGGTTGTTCACCCCGCACGGCGGCGAGGAGGACGCGGGGCTCGACCACGCGCTCGCCGCGCTCGACGCCCCGGCCCGGGCCGCGTTCGCCCTGCGGACCGTGGAGGAGCTGTCCGCCGGGCAGGCGGCCGAGGTGCTGCGGCAGGCCGGGGTGGCCCGGCCGGACGACGCGGTCGCCGCAGCCGCGGCCGTCCCCTGCGGCGCGGACCGGGAGCCGCCCGCCTTCGACCCGTGCGCGGTCCGGGTGCAGCCCACCGACCTGCTGCGCCGCCGTCGCACGCTCACCGCGGCGCTGGCGGTCGGTGTGCTCGGGCTCACCACCACGGCCGCCGTACTGGGCGGTTCCGGCCCGGCAGCGCCGGCAGGTCCGGCGTCGGCTGCCGCCCCGGGTGCCGCCGATCCGGCCCGACTGGTCCGGGTGGCGCCCGACGCCTGGCAGCACACCGCACGGGTCGACTTCTCCGCCTGGCCCGCCCGGGGCGACCGCCGCGAGGACGGGGCACTGCTCGGCCGCGCCCTGGCCGCCTGGGCGCAGCCCGGCCCGCAGACCCGTGCCGAGCCGGGTACGGACCCCGCCCCGCCCGTCGAGGCACCGCAGCTGCTGTTCGCGGGGACGGTGGAGGGCACCGGTGTGGTGGTGCTGTACGACGGCCGGCGCCTGGCGCGCTACACCGACGGTCGCGACGGCGGTCTGGACCTCGCCCGGGCCGACGACTCGGACCTCACCACGGCGGGCGCGGTGGCGCTGCGGCGTCGGGGCTCCGACGTCCGGTACCTGCTGGCGCCCTGGGTAGACTCCGCCGAGACCCGCCGGATCGACCAACCCGACGCCCCGGCCCGCCCGTTGGAGCACCCCGAGGGCGTCACCGCGCCGGCTCCCGGGGGCGGGCTCGCCGACTGCCGGGGCGCCACCCTGCTCCAGCTGCGGTCCTCCCCCGTGGTCGCCGAGAAGCACGCCTTCCTGCTGGCCGACCTGGGCGGCCTCGTCCCCGCGCACCTCACCTACCTCCCGCCACCGGACCGCTCCCCCTCCGCGCAGTCCGCCCAGTCGGCGCAGTCGGCCCACGAGCCCCGCGAGGCGACCGCCCAGGACGCGCTGCAGGCCTGGGCCCGGGCGGGCTGTGCCGTCCCGGACGGCAGGCCGGGCGTCAAGCAGCTCGACCTGTGGGCCTTCGCGGTGCAGCCGCTGCCGCAGAACGCGGGCTCGGCCGCCTGGGTCTGTCTGCGCGCCGACCGCTGGAACGGCGAGGGCAGCGCGGCCACCGCCGTCGTCCTGCCGACCGCCCGCGCCCCGCAGCGCACCGGCGGCGGTCCGGGCCGGGCGTGCAGCCGGTTCGAGCGGGAGACGGTGGCCTGGGCGTGGTGGCGCTCCCCGCAGGGCACCGAGTACCTGCTCGCGGCGGGCAGCCGCCGGGTCACCCGGCTCACCGTCAAGGGCCCGGACTGGTCCGCCGACCGGTCCGTCGCGGACCACACCCTCGCCGTCGAGCGCCCCGCCCGCTCGGCCGTCCGGGTGGAGGCGGTCCTCGACGGCGGCAGCCACATCGGCCCGCCGCAGTGAGCCCGGCCCCGCCGCGTGCGGCGCGTGCGGCTCGCACCCGCGCCGCGCCCGGTCCGCTCAGCCTGCACGGCCCACACGGCCGGCCGCGCCCGACGACTCCGCCTCGTAGTCCGGCAGTTCGACGCTGCTGACCTCCTTCCCCAGCTCCAGCATCTTGTCCAGCGCCCACCGCCGGTTCAGCAGCGCGTTGCGGAACCGCAGCCCGGTCGCGGTGCGCGGCGCCAGGAACGGCCCGGTGCGGTCGCCGCCCTTCTGGCAGCCCTGGGCGTAACCGCGCAGCAGCCGCTCGTACCGCTCGAAGGCGGTGCGGTGGTCACCGCGCGCCCGGGCCAGCTCGCCCGCCAGGACGTACGCGGCCACCACCGCCGTCCCGGTGCCCATGCCGCCGATGGTCGCGCCGCAGGCGGCGTCGCCGATGAGGGCGATCCGGCCGTTCGACCAGGCGGACACGTCGGCCCGGCTGATGGAGTCGAAGTACAGCTCGGGGGCGGCGTCCAGGCTCTCCAGCAGCTGCGGGACCCGCCAGCCGAGGCCCGTGAAGGCGGCTCGGACGAGCGCCTTCTGCTGCGCCTGGTCGTGGCGGTCGTAGCGCAGCTCGGGCGAGGCGAACAGGGCGAAGGCGCCCGCCCGGCTCGGGTCCCGGTGGCCGGCGCCGACCGACATCAGCCGGCCGGGGACGTTCAGCCCCACCGAGCCGACGGGCAGCCCGAGGTCGTTCGGCAGCTGCCAGGTGGCCGCGTAGTAGCCGAGGTGGCGCACGTAGCGCTGCTCCGGGCCGAAGGCGAGCCGACGGACGTTGGAGTGCAGCCCGTCGGCGCCGATCACCAGGTCGAACTCCCGCGGTGCGGCGTGCCGGAAGGCGGCCCGGACCCCGCTCGGAGTCTCCTCCAGCGCGGTGATCGAGTCACCGAAGAGGTACTCGGCCCGGGCGCTGCTGTGCCGGTGCAGCAACCGGGCGAGTTCCCCGCGCGGGACCTCCACGTCGCCGCCCGCGAACTCGGCGGGCAGGTGCAGCAGTCGGCGCCCGTCGGCGGCCACGAAGGTCATCGGGCTGCCGCCGGTGCCGAGTGCGCGCAGCTCGTCCAGCACGCCCATCCGTTCCAGCACGGTCAGGTGGGTGCGGCCGCGGAAGTCGACGTCCTGGCCGCCGTCGCGCAGCGCGGGCGCCAGCTCGACCACGGTCACTTCGAAGCCGTACCTGCCCAGCCAGTGGGCCAGCGCGGGGCCGGCGATGCTCGCGCCCGAGATCAGGATCCTGGTGCTCACGGGAACCACTCCGTCCGTCGATCGAGAAACTGTGTCTCGCAGACACGGTTTGTTGCTGTGTACGGTAGACACAGTTGGCGCGCGGGGCAACCCCCGAGGCAGGAGCCGACGACGAGCCGAGGACGACCCCCGGCGGAACCGGTACGGAACCCCAGGACGGGAGCGGACGATGGGCGAGGCGGCGAACGACACGGTGCGGCTGCTCTGGGGGCCGCCGGCCAAGCCCACCCGGGGGCCGAAACCGGCCCTCACCCTGGAGCGGATCGCCGCCGCGGGCGTCGAGGTCGCCGACGCCGAGGGCCTGGCCGCGGTCTCGATGCAGAAGGTGGCCGGGCTGCTCGACTTCACCAAGATGTCGCTGTACCGCTACGTCCCGGGCAAGGCCGAACTGATCGCCCTGATGGTCGAGTCGGCCGTCGACGAGCCTCCGCGCCCTGCCGAGGGCACCGGTTGGCGGGAACAACTCACCGCCTGGTCGGGCCACTTGGCCGACTCCTTCGCCCGGCACCCGTGGCTGCTGGACGCCACCGTCGGCCCCCGCGTGGTCGGCCCGAAGGAACTCACCTGGCTGGAGCGGGTGGTGTCCGCGCTCGACGGCCACGGACTGACCGGCCCCGAGCGGATGGACGCCGCCGTCCTCCTCGCCGGACACGTGCGCGGGATTGCCGCGCAGTCCCGCGCCACCGGGCCCGCCGGCTCCCCCGAGGCCGAATTCCTCACCGTCTTCGGCCTCGTGATGCAGCAGCACGCCGACCGCTACCCCGCCGTCGCGGCCGCCGTGGCCGAACCGGGCGGGCGCGACCAGGCACTCGACTTCGGCCTGGAACGCATCCTGGACGGCCTGGCCGCCCTGATCGAGCGCCGCACGGCGCAGCCCTGACACCGCGGCGCGGCCCCGGTCGCCCGCGCACCCGCGCACCCGCGCACCCGTGCACCCGTGCACCCGTGCACCTACGCGCCTTCGCGCCCGGAAGACCCTTCGGAGCCACGCCCGCCCGGGCGCTAGCATCGCGCCCCATGGCGATGTTCGTGCACCTGACCGCCGCGGCCAACGCGCCGCGCATCCGCCGCGCCGGGATCCGGGCCGACAGCCGGGGCCAGGGCGGGGCCCGCGGGCTCTACTGCTTCCCCGTGCTGCCCTCGTACACCCTGACCCACCAGTGGCTGCGCGAGCTGGCCCGGTTCGGCCCCAAGGGCTCGCTGGTCGCGGTGCACGTCCGGCTGGACGACGCGCAGGAGGTCCTGGCCGGGCACTACCGGGACCGCGCCCGGGACGCCCAGCAGCCGGTGTCCGCGGCCGAGGCGGTCCGGCGGATCGGCGCACTGCCCGACCCGCGCGGCTGGGAGGTCTTCCTGCCGCGTGCCGCGGGCGCCCGCGAGGTGCACCGGATCCGCACCGTGCCGCAGGTCGCCGGCTGGCGCTACCGGCCGGGCGCCCACGGCACCCGGCCCTGCACCTGCTTCGGCTGCCGGATCCGCGGCGAGTACGGCGGCCGGCGCCTGCGCGAGCGCCACCCGCACCCGCTGGACGGCCCGCCGCCGCCCGTCCCCGTCCTGCTCGCCCGGATCGCGGCGGCCGGCGAGCCGGGCGACCCGGCCGAGCTGCGGGAGGCCCTGCACTGGTTCGGAATGCGCCGCCGCGGCCCGGTGGACCTCCTGGCGCCCCTGGCCGCCCATCCCGACCCGCGCGTGCGCGAGGACCTGGTCTGGACCGTCGGCTCCTGGTCCACCCCGGGCGTCGCCGAACTGCTGGACGGCCTCGCGGACGATCCGCACCCGGACGTCCGCGAGGCCGTCGGGGCGGTGCGGGACCGCTGAGGCCCCGCACCGCCCCGGGTCGTGCGCGGTCCGCCGTCAGGACACGCGCTTCAGCTGCCAGCTGTTCTTGTCGAAGCTCGGCACCGCGGAGTACTGACAGCCGGCGCTGTAGAAGCTGCTGACGATCGTCCAGCCGGCCGGCGGCCAGGTCGAGGCACAGGCGTTGACCACGGTGCCGACCGGGTAGCCGGTGAGCTGCATGATCTTCTTGGTGTTCGGGTTGAACCCGGAGCCGCAGCCGCCGCTGTTCCACCACTGGACGTCCACGTAGCCGCCCGGCGTGAGCGAGGAGGAGCACATGGTGGTGGTGTCACCGGGCGCGGCCTGGGCCGTCCCCATGGTCAGGGTGAGCGCGGCGGCGGCAGCGCCGATGGTCAGCGCGGCGGCGCGGAGGCGTATCACGGGGCGGGCTCCTCTCGGTGACGCGGCACCTCCGCGTCACCGCCCATTCCTATCGGTGCCGCCGCCTCGACGGACAGCGACTTTCCGGCCCGACGCGCGGCGCATTCTCGCCCCTCCGTACCCGACCCACCCCCGCGCCTCACCCGTGCCCGGCGCCGTCCGCCGCCGACGTGCCCGTCCGGCCGATCCGGGTGATCATGGGACGACACGCGTCTTCGACGATTCGGCGCACCGGCCGGCTCCGGTGGCGCCGGGAAGGTGGACTGCGATGTTCCAGCTCCTGTGGATTCTGCTCATCGGCTTCGTGCTGGGCGTCATCGCCAAGCTGTTCCTGCGCGGGCCGCAGTCGATCCCCTGGTGGCTGACCATGCTGCTCGGTGCCGCCGGGGCGTGGCTCGGCAACGCCGTGTCCGGCTGGCTCGGCGTCCGCCACACCTCGGGCATCGACTGGATCCGCCACATCCTGCAACTCGCCTTCGCGATCGCCCTGGTGGCCCTCGCCGCGCCCGCCTGGAGCAAGTCCCGCCCGAGCCGCTGACCCCGCCCGCCCCGTCTCCGGCACCCGCGGCGCAGCGACCTGCAGCGACGTGCAGCGCCGCGCACCGCCATGCCGCTCAGCCGACGTGCACGGCCGGCCGGCGCGTGCGGTCCGGCTCGGCCTCGCGCAGCACCTCCCGGGTGACCGGCGCGATCTCGCCCTGCCCGAACAGGAAGAACCGCAGGAACTGGGCGAACGGGTTGCCCTCGGTCCACTCGAAGTAGATGTGCGGCTGCTGCCCGGTCAGGTCGCGCACGTGCAGCAGCAGGGCGGCGATGGCGTTGGGCACGCTGGAGCTCTCCAGCGACAGCACCCGGTACCGGCCGTGCAGCACCTCGCCGTGCACGGTCAGTTCGGACTCGAAGTCGGACGGGTCGAGCACGGTGACCTCGACGAAGACCAGGTCGTCCTCGGCCGGGATGTCGTTGTCGGTGCGGATCTGGCGGATCTTGTCGCGGTACTCGGCGAGGTCCCGGCTGTTCGGCTCGTTGGCGATCAGCCGTAGCGGGCGGTGCATGTAGTCCCGGACGAACCGCTCGGCGACGTCGTCCAGCGTCACGTCGGTGACGCGCAGTTCGAAGGCCCGCTTGAGCCGGGAGAGGAAGGAGACCAGCATGATGCCCGCGATGAAGCAGGCACCGATCTTCACGCCGTCCGGGCGCTCGGCGATGTTGACCCCGGTGGTGTAGAGGAACACCGCGGCGATCACCGCGAAGCCGGCCCGCCAGCGGCGCTGCCCGGCCTTGTGCGCGGCGATGGTGACGGCGATCGCGGCGGAGCTGATCAGCACCAGCACACCGGTCGCGTACGCGCCGCCCTGCGCGTCCACGCTGGCGTCGAAGATCCAGGTGACCAGGAAGGCGATCAGGGTGAGGACGATGACGGTGGGCCGCACCGCGCGGGCCCAGTGCGGGGCCATGCCGTAGCGGGGCAGGTAGCGCGGCATCAGGTTGAGCAGCCCGGCCATCGCGGAGGCGCCGGCGAACCAGAGGATGGCGATCGTGGACAGGTCGTAGATGCTGCCGAAGGTGTTGCCCAGGTACTCGTGGGCGAGGTAGGCGAGCGCCCGTCCGTTGGCCTGGCCGCCGGGCTTGAACTGGTCGGGCGGGATCAGCAGCGTGGTGATGAGGCTGGTGGTGATCAGGAAGACGCTCATGATCGCGGCGGCGGTGGTGAGCAGTTTGCGGGCGCCCCGGATCCGGCCCGTGGGCTTCTCCTCGGTGTCGTCGGGGTCGCCCTCGATGTGCGGCATCACGGCGACGCCGGTCTCGAAGCCGGACAGGCCGAGCGCCAGCTTGGGGAAGACGATCAGCGCGACGCCGACCACGGCGAGCGCGTTGCCGTGCTCGGCGGTGAGCGCGTCGGTCCAGGCGGTGAACAGGTGCGGGGCCTTGAGCACGTGCCAGAGCCCGTTGACCACCACCACGACGTTGAGCGAGAGGTAGACCGCGACGAGGACCACGGCCAGGCCGATCGCCTCGCTGAAGCCCTTGAGGAAGACCCCGCCGAGCAGCGCGATCATGATGAGGGTCAGCATGACCTGCTTGCCGGTCAGCGCGCTGTGCAGGTGCGGGTTCTCGACCAGGTGGGCGCTGGCGTCGGCGGCGGACAGGGTGATGGTGATCATGAAGTCGGTGGCCGCGAAGCCCAGCAGGGTGAGCACGAAGAGCTTGCCCTGCCAGAACGACAGCAGGCGCTCCAGCATCGCGATCGAACCCTCGCCGTGCGGGCTCTCCTGGGCGACCCGCCGGTAGACCGGGAGCGCGCCGAGCAGGGTGACGATGACCAGCACGATCGTGGCGATCGGGGAGACCAGGCCGGCCGCGAGGGCGGCGATGCCGGGCTGGTAGCCGAGCGTCGAGAAGTAGTCGAGGCCGGTCAGGCACATGACCCGCCACCAGCGCTGGCCCTTCACGTGCGGAACCTGCGCGTGCGGGCCGGGATGCTGCTTGGCCATGTCCGCCAGGCCTTCCAGCATCCACGCCCGGAAGCGCCCGCCGCTGTTCCGGGGCGGTACCCCCGGTGCGGCCGAACCCGACGAGACCACGTACACCCCTGTCCACGACTCGGCCGGCCGCGTGCGGCTCCGGACCCCCGGCGGCCCGCCGGACGGCGGGCCTGGTCAGGCTAGGTGACCGGGCCACCACCACCCGGGCACCGCGCGGGCCAACACGCCAGGGTGCGCCCGTACGGCCCTCCCGGCCCGCGGGCGGCGCCCGGCCGTGCCGCGAGGCCCGGCGCGTCGGTCCGTACCCGACCTTGGGAGGAGTGAGGATGTCCGCGCACGTTGACGCACTAGGTTGACGCCGGGACCACGTCGACGGGCCTGACCCGTCGTCGGCCCCGACCTGACCCGACCTGACCCGATCAGGCCGGACCGGCGCTCCGGATCGCCGCGGACCGGTCGACACGACTGCGAACGACAGGGAGGCCGCAGTGGCGGTACCGAGCCGGCGGGGGATTCTGGGCCTGGGCCTGATGGCGGCCGCCGTCACCTCCTGCGGTGCCCGGCGCCCGGAGGCGGCGCCCGCCCCGCACACCTCCGCCGACGGACCGCCCGGTCCCACCGGGGCCGGGCCCGGCAGCGGCACCCCCGGCGCCGCCGGGAACACCGGGAACACCGGGAACACCGGGAACACCGGGCCGGGGCACGACCTGGCGCACGAACAGGCCCTGCCCGGCACGCCCGGCTGGGAGATCACCGACCCCGGCCCGGACTCCGCCGTCGAGGGCTTCGCCGACCGGGTCAGCGTGCTCCCCGGCGAGTCCTTCGGCCTTCACGTCTCCACCCCCGCCCCGGCCTTCACCGTCTCCGCGTACCGGATGGGCTGGTACGGCGGCGCCCGCGCCCGGCTGGTCTGGCGCCGCCAGAACGTCCCCGGCGGCAGACAGCCCGCGCCGCACGTGGACCCGACGACCCGCACCGTGCTGACCGGCTGGCAGCGCAGCCTCGCCGTGGACACCACCGGCTGGCCCGAGGGCGCCTACCTGCTGCGCCTGGACGCCGAGGACGGCTCCGGCCGCCGCTACGTCCCGCTCACCGTCCGCTCCGCCGTCACCGCCGGCCGGACCGTGGTCATGAGCGCCCCGGCGACCTGGCAGGCCTACAACGAGTGGGGCGGCCACAGCCTCTACAACGGCCCGACCGGCGGCCTCGCGACCCGTTCACTGAAGGTCGTCTTCGACCGGCCGTACGACTACGCCCACGGCGCCGGGCTGTTCCTGGTCTACGAGGCGCCGCTGATCGCCTTCGCCGAGCGGCTGGGCCTGCCGCTCGCCTACACCACCGGCGTCGACGTGGCCCGCGAGCCCGGCCTGCTGACCGGCGCGACCACCGTCGTCTCGCTCGGCCACGACGAGTACTGGTCCCCCGAGCAGCGCGCCGCCGTGGTCGCGGCCCGCGACGCCGGCACCAACCTGGCGATCCTGGGTGCCAACTGCTGCTTCCGCCGGATCCGTTACGAGCCGACCGACCTCGGCCCGGAGCGCACCGTGGTCTGCTACAAGGACGCCTGGGCTCAGGACCCGGGCCACCAGGCGGGCGCCCCGGCGACCACCGACTTCCGGGTGGGCCCGGGCGCCGATCCGGAGAGTTCGATGCTCGGCGTGATCTACGACGGCTACCCGGTGGACGCCCCGTACGTGGTCACCTCCCCCGAGCACTGGGCCTTCGAGGGGACGGGCGTCGCCGCCGGGGCGTCCTTCCCGCACCTGGTCGGCGTCGAGTACGACCGGGTGAACACCGCCTTCCCCACCCCGCGCCCGGTCGAGGTGATCGCGCACTCCCCCGTGGTCTGCGACGGCCGACCCTCCCACGCCGACACGGCCTACTACACCGTGCCGAGCGGCGCCGGGGTCTTCGCCTCCGGCACCATGCGCTGGGTCGAGACCCTGGACGCCCAGGGCCCCGGCGCCGGCCCCGCCGACCACGGCATCGACGCCCAGGCGGGGGACCTGGTCCGCGGGGTCACCGAGAACGTCCTGCGCACCTTCGCCGCCGGACCGGCCGGCCGCACCCACCCGGCCCGGGACAACCTCGCCGCCGTCTACGGCACCGCGTAGGGCCCGTCTTCAAACCCTCGCCCGGCCGGAAGCCGGGTCAGCCGGGCCGGAGGCCGGGTCAGCCGGAGGCGAGCGGCGGTGCGAAGGTCTCGGGCGGGCCGAAGTCCGAGAAGCGGTCGTCCGTCACGGTCCGCGTGCCGTCGACCACCATCGCCTGCTCGACGCGGACGGGCCGGCCGAGCCGGTCGATCCACAGGTCGCAGTCGGCGGGCGCGCCCCCGCCCTGCGCCCCGGCGTCGACCGACGGGTCCGCGCGGCGCATCAGGTCCGGCGACCGACCGGGAGGCGGAGCGTCGGGTCGTCAAGGAATTTCTCCGGTTCTGCGTTCGGGACGACGGTAGCCTGCCACATCGGCCGATCGCGGTCGAACGGATGGCCGGAGCCCGCTGGAGCCCGTCCGGTGGTCCGCCCCCGTACGGGAGCGGGCCCGCACCCCCGATACACTCGCACGGTCCAACCAGCGCAGGTCGTCCAGGCAAACCGACCGGTGCGGCACGGGGTGCCCGCCGGCGAGGGCACGAGGGAAACAGAACATGGTCGAGGCCTCTCCCAAGGTCGTTGTGGTCGTCCCCACGTACAACGAGCGGGAGAACCTCCCGGTCCTCGCGGGCCTGCTCGCCGAGCTTCCGGTGCCGAACCTGCACCTGCTGGTCGTCGACGACAACTCGCCCGACGGCACCGGCGAGGTCGCCGACAAGCTCGCCGCGAACTCCGGCGGCACCGTCGGCGTGCTGCACCGCACCGAGAAGAACGGCCTCGGCCGCGCCTACCTCGCCGGCATGGAGCGGGCCCTGGACGAGGGCGCCGACGTCGTGGTCCAGATGGACGCCGACCTCTCCCACCCCGCCTCGGCGATCCCCGAGATGGTGCGCACCCTGCTCACCGACGGCACCGCCGTGGTCCTCGGCTCCCGCTACGTCCCCGGCGGCTCGACCGCCGCCGAGTGGCCCTGGCACCGCAAGGCCCTCTCCGCCTGGGCCAACTTCTACGTCAACACCATCCTCGGCCTGGGCGTCCGGGACGCCACCGCCGGGTTCAAGGCCTGGCGCGCGACCACCCTGCGCGCCATCGACCTGCCCACCGTGCAGAGCAACGGCTACTCCTTCCAGGTCGAGATGAACTACCGGGTGGTCAAGCGGGGCATGACGATCCGCGAGGTGCCGATCCGCTTCGAGGAGCGGATCGAGGGCGCCTCGAAGATGAGCATGGGCGTGCAGGTCGAGTCCGCGCTGGCCCCCTGGAAGCTGCGCTTCAACCGCGGCGACTGACCGGACGGCGGGCGGAAACCGGCCGACGGGCGGCGACGCCCGCCCGGACCGCCGGGCGGAACCGGTGGTGACCGCCCGGGCCGAACCGCTGGCAACCGGCCGCTCCGGCGGGTTCATACGGGTGCCGGACGGGCCGCGGAACGGTGTGAAGGGCGGCGGCGGGGAAAGAAGGGCGACATGGCCCTTCTCCCGGAGTCACTCACGGCCCTGATCCGCCGCTTCGCGCGGGAGCCCTTCGTCGTCCAGACCGTGCGGGCCACCGTCGCGGCGACCATCTCCTACGCGGTGGCGACGCAGCTCAGCAGCGAGCCCGCCCCGCTGACGGCGCCGCTGACCGCGCTGCTGGTGGTCCAGGTGACCGTCTACTCGACGCTCAAGACCAGCATCCGCCGGGTCAACTCGGTGGTCGTCGGGGTGCTGATCGCGATCGGCTTCAGCGCCGTGGTCGGGCTCTCCTGGTGGAGCCTCGGGCTGATCATCCTGGCCTCGCTGGTCGTCGGCCGGTTCGTCCGGGTCGAGGAGTTCGTCCAGGAGGTCGCGATCAGCGCGATGCTGATCCTGGGCGTCACCAAACTGGCCTCGCAGGCCTGGGACCGCGTGCTGGAGACGCTCATCGGCGCCGCCGTCGGCCTGCTGTTCAACCTGGTGTTCGCACCGCCTGTCTGGGTGGACACCGCCGGGGAGTCGATCGAGGACCTCTCCCGGCGGGCCCGCCAGCTGCTGCTCGACATCGCCGAGGAGCTGGGCCGTCCCACGCCGGTCGCCCGGGCCGCCGAGCGGCTGCACGAGGCCCGCCGGCTGGACCAGGCGATCGCCGAGGTGGACGCGGCGCTGCGGCAGGCCGAGGACAGCCTGCGGTTCAACCCGCGGATCAGCGAGGGACTGCTGTCCCGGCTGGTGCTGCGCACCGGGCTGGACACCCTGGAGATCTGCGTCGTGGTGATCCGGGTGCTGGCCCGCTCGCTGACCGACCTGGCCAAACGGCGCGCGCCCGGCGAGCGGCTGTTCCCGCCGGACGTCGCGGTCGACCTGGAGGAGCTGCTGGACCACGTCGGCGGGGCGATGGTCAGCTTCGCGGTGCTGGTGACCACCCAGGTGAGCAGCAGCGCCGAGGAGGCGGAGACCCGGCTGACCTCCGAGCTGGCGGCGGCCTGGGCCTGCCGGGAGAACGTCGCCCAGGTGCTGCTGCGCAAGGTGCAGGAGCACCCGGAGGCCTGGCAGCTGCACGGCTCGATGCTGGCCGAGGTGGACCGGATCCTGGACGAGCTGGACCTGGAGCACCGCAGCCGGCGGCTGATGGAGGAGCTGGACCGGGCGTCGGTGGCCAACCGGGAGCGGTTCGCGCGGTTCGCCCGGCTGCGCCGGTTCCTGCGCGGCGAGCGGGAGCGGGGACGGGAGACGACGGCGCGCCCGGCGGCGGAGGCCGGGCGCTGACCGGACGGTCGGGCCCCGACCGGATCGGGGCCCCCGGGCTGTCAGGCCGTCACGGGGTTCAGGGCGTCGCGGGGTCAGGGCGTCACAGGGTCAGGGCATCAGGGCATCAGGGCATCAGGGCATCAGCCAGGGCTGCTGCGGGAGCGGGTGTCCGGTCTCCAGGTAGGTCTTCAGGTTGGAGAGCACGGCCGACCAGCCCTGCTCGGCGTCCACCCGCTCGGCCTCGTCGGCGAGGTTCTCGTGGGTGACGGTGAGCCGGGTGAGGTCCCGCCAGCCGCGGATGTCGAAGGTGACCACGGAGGGCCCGCCCGGGCGCCGCTCCTCCGGCCCCGCCCAGGTGGTGACCAGCCGGTGCGGCCGGTCGACGGCCTCGACCGTGCCGACCACGTCGGCGATCCCGGAGTCGTCGGTGCGCTGGTGCTCCCAGGTCGCGCCGGGCAGCCAGGTCGAGACGTTGCGGTGGCCCCAGTACAGGCCGGACTCGTCGGCGTTGGTGAGCGCGTGCCAGACCCGCTCGGGGGTGGCCCTCAGGTAGAGGACGGCGCGGTGGGTGGCGGCGGTCACGGCATCAGCCCTCGGCCGCGTCGAGCAGGGGCTGGATCTCCAGCTTCTGCATCCGCAGCATGGTCGCCATCACCCGGTCGGCCCTGGCCCGGTCCTCACCGCCGATCAGGTCGAGCAGGACGCGCGGAGTGATCTGCCAGGACAGGCCGTAGCGGTCCTTGAGCCAGCCGCACGGCCCGGCCTGGCCGCCGTCGGCGGTGAGCTTGTCCCAGAGTTCGTCGACCTCCCGCTGGTCCTCGCACTCCACCTGCAGCGAGACGGCCTCGGTGAAGGTGAACTCGGGGCCGCCGTTGAGGGCCACGTACGCCCGGCCGGCGAGCTCGAAGTCGACGGTCATGACCGAGCCGGCCGCACCGGGACCGGTCTCGCCGTAGCGGGTGACCCGGGTGATGCGGGAGTCGGGGAACAGCGAGGTGTAGAAGGCGGCGGCCTCTTCGGCCTGGTCGTCGAACCAGAGGAAGGTGCTGATGTTCTGCATGCGCCCGACGGTAGCGGCGGGGTCCGACGCGTGGGCCGAGCCACGGCCGGGGGTCACCGGTTCGGCGCCCCCGGCCGCGGCCCGGCCGCGGATCAGTGCACCCAGCCCGCGTAGCGCTGGGTGAAGCGCTGACCGGTGTGGGCGGTCACGACGACGTCGTAGCGGCCCTGCTTGTCCAGCGGCCAGGCCAGGTTGGCCTGCTTGCCCGGCTTGACCCAGACGGTCTGCGCGGTGCCCGCGAAGTCGTTGGGCGCGGCGGTGAAGGCCACGTCGGTCATGCCGTCGTTGGCGAGCTGGAGGCTGAACTTCCCGTTGCCGCGCAGGTCGGCGGTGACGATCGGCACGCCGATGTCGTTCTGGCCGTCCTGGCCGTCCTGGCCGTCCCGGACCACCGTGCCGCTGAAGCGGCGGACGAAGCCGTCCGGGCCGTGGACGGTGAAGTCGTAGCGGCCGTCGGTGGCCGCCGCGTCCCAGACGTACCGGGCGGTGGCGCCGGGGGCGACGGTGTACGGGGTGCCCGCGAACGGGAGCACGATGTTCGGGTAGACGGTGTACGGGAAGGCCACCGAACCGTCGTTGCTCATCGTGCAGGTGACCTTGCCGGTCTTGCGGTCCACCTCCACGTCGACCCACGGCTGGTACGGCAGCGGGCGGTGCGGGCGGTCGCCGCGCTCCTGGACGGGCATGGACTGGGCGCCGACCGCCGGCAGCGCGACGCCGGGCAGCTTGGCGCCCGCGTCGGCCTTGGCCATCAGGGCCTTGGTGTCGGGCAGCGTCGGGATCGAGTACTCGGGGGCGGCGAAGTCGAAGCAGCTGGTGAGGTCGCCGCAGACGGCCCGGCGCCAGGCCGAGATGTTGGGCTCGGCCACCCCGGTGACCTGCTCCATGAAGCGCAGCACCGAGGTGTGGTCGAAGACCTGGGAGTTGACCCAACCGCCGCGCGACCAGGGCGAGATGACCCACAGCGGGACGCGGTTGCCGAGTCCGATGGCACGTCCCTGGGTGAACTCCTCGGGGGTGCCGGGCTCGGGGGTGGGCGGGACCATGTGGTCGAAGTAGCCGTCGTTCTCGTCGTACATGACGAGGAACACGGTGTGCCGCCAGACGTCCGGGTTGGACATCAGCGACTGCAGCGCCTGGTCGACCCAGTGCGCGCCGTAGGCCGGGCCGGCGTCCGGGTGCTCGCAGAACAGGTAGGGCGCGACCAGCCAGGAGACGGTCGGCAGGGTGCCGTCCTTGCAGTGCTTGTCGAAGTCGGTCGGGTCGAACTTGGTCATCGCGTTGACGTACCGCGGGTCGTCGTGCGGGAACGCGTGGAACTGCTTGAAGTACGAGAGCGCGTTGTCGTCGTAGTCGCCGGTGCGATCGTCCTTGCTGGGGTTGTGGTAGACGCGCCAGGTGACGCCGGCCGCCTCCAGGCGCTCGGCGTAGGTGGTCCAGTCGGCGACGGGGTTGTCGGTGACCGGGGTGTTGTCGATCCACGGGCCGGTGGTGCCGTCGCGGCCGGGGCCGGAGGTGCCGGTCCACAGGTAGAGGCGGTTGGGGTCGGTGGGCCCCGCGAGGGAGGTGAAGTAGGCGTCGCAGATGGTGAACGCGTCGGCCAGGGCGTACTGGTAGGGGATGTCGTCCCGGTTGAAGTAGCCCATGGTGCGCTCGCCCTTGGCGGCGATCCACTTGTTCATCGCACCGTTGTTGATGGCCTGGTGGCCGGTCGCCCAGTCGTGGGCGAGGCCGCCGGCGTTCTGCGCGTTGTACTTGGCGGTGTCCATCCGGTACGGCAGCATCACGCCGCCGTCGCTGCGCCGGCTGTCCGGCTGGCGGAACACGTCGGTGCCGTCCGGGAACTGCAGCGCCTGCTTGTCGCCGAAGCCTCGGACACCGGCGAGGGTGCCGAAGTAGTGGTCGAAGGAACGGTTCTCCTGCATCAGGACGACGACGTGCTTGACGTCCTTGACGGTGCCGGTGAGCGGGACGGCTGCGGTGGTGCCGGGCGCGGGGGCCGGGGCGGCTTCGGCCGGCGCGCCGGCCAGACCGGTCAGGGCGGTGGCGCCGGCCGCGGCGGTGGCGCCGACGAAGGTACGGCGGGAGAGCTCGGGCATGACGAACTGGCCTCTCGGGGCTGTGGGTCTCAGAGCTGGAAGGTGGCGACGGCGGCGGCGGTGTCGGACGGCCACTCGTTGCCGGCCGCGTTCGGCTCGGGCTGCGGCCAGTCGGCGACCAGCGTGTGCGCCTCGACCAGCTTCAGCGGGCCGGCGTACTGCACGTAGTCGATCCGGTCCTGCGGCTCGGGCCGGTCGCCGCGCCGCTTGCGGGTGGGCGACCACGTGGCGCCCGGGGCCTTGGCCGGGTCGCGGTTCTCCTCGCGGAAGGTGTCGGTCAGCCCGGCGGCCTGCAGCGCCACGGTGACCGGCCAGCCGAGCGGGCCGACCCCGCCGTGCGCGGCGGCGGTGGCGGCCGTCCAGTCCAGGTGGGAGGGCGAGGAGAGCGCGCCGGCGAGGACGACCGGGAGGCCCCCGGCCGCGTCCGCGCGGACCGCGGCGGCGAGCGCCGTGGCCTGCTTCAGCCGCAGCGACCCGTTCTCGGCGGCCACGACCTGGGCGGCGGTGCTGCCGTCCTGCACGGCG
Source organism: Kitasatospora sp. NPDC085464 (assembly GCF_044541955.1). NCBI lineage: Bacteria > Bacillati > Actinomycetota > Actinomycetes > Kitasatosporales > Streptomycetaceae > Kitasatospora > Kitasatospora sp. NPDC085464. The sequence continues at coordinate 156,572 of NZ_JBITTM010000006.1, read as the reverse complement.
TACGGGCCGTAGCCCGCCTCGTCCAGGTGCGCGGCCCAGAAGCGGACGGCCCGGCCGCCGGGCAGCTGCAGGGTGGCCGCGGCGGCGGGCAGGTCGGCGGTCGGCGGGGTGACGTCGGCGAGCGGGTGGCGGCTGAGGATGCCGACGCTGCCCGGGCTCTGGTAGGCGTACCAGCCGAGGGCGTCGGCCAGGGTCCTGGCGCGCTCGCCCGCCGTCTCCTGCAGGGCGAGGACGTCCAGGCCCTGGGCGAGGACCACGCGCAGCTGCTTCTCCAGCGCGTCGGAGTAGCCGGATCCCGCGTCGTGCAGGTTCCAACTCGCGGCCTTGAGGCGGGGCTTGGCCGCCGGGTCGACGACGGGGACGAGCACGGTGACGGTGTCGGCGGCGCCCGCGCCGTCCTTGACGCCGACGACGACCACCTCGGGGTTCTTCCCCGCGGTGGCGGGCGCGGTGCCGGTCAGCATGCCGTCCGCGCTGACGGACGCCCAGGCCGGGCCGCCGACCTTGCGGAAGGTGGCGGAGCCGGGCGCGTTGCCGACCGGGCGGGACCAGAGGCCGCCGAGCTTGACCTGCACGGCGGCGCCCGGCGCGACGGGCGTGGCGGTGAACGAGTCGACGGCGGCGTGCGGGCGGACGACCGCGGGCTTGGGGCGGAAGCTGAACGGGGCGCTCTGGGCGAGGATGCCGTAGCCGTCCTTGGCGAGCAGGTAGGCGGTGTACGGGCCGCCGGTCAGCGCGGAGGTGTCGAGCTGGACGTCACCGGCGGCGGCCGGGGTGTACTTCCACAGCAGCGAGGAACCGGTGCCGGGCCGGCGGCTGCCGTCGTAGATGCCGACCCAGTTCTTGGCGTCGGGCGCGTCGGTGCTCCAGTGGAAGGTGAGCCGGTCACCTTCGGTGGGGTTGGAGGAGGAGGTGAGGGTCAGGGCGCTGCCTGCGGCCACGGTTGTCCTGTCCGCCGCGCCCGGAGGCCGGTACCGCCGGGGGACGGTGCACGGGTCGGGTACGGCTGGTCACGGAGTCAGGGAGGGAGGGTTCGCCGCGGTCGGCTGTGCGGACAGTTGCGGGCTGTCCGCACAGTTGGCTGTACAACTGCGGGCGACCTCATTCACCTGGAGGTCAGCGACCGGGACATGAACGACGCATGACGGGTCATCGGGCGGCACGGGAACTTCAGCGGGCGCACGAAGAGGGCCGCGACGGATGAACCGTCGCGACCCTCCGGTACGTGGAGCACTGCGCGTGCACGCCCGTCGGGGGGCGCGCCCCGCCCCGACTCGCCACACCGACGCGTCAGGCCGGCGCCTCGGGCGGGGGCGTCCGGCCGGGGCCCCGGGCGGGGGCGTCAGGCCGGAGCCGGGCCGACGCGTCAGGCCAGGGCGAGGAAGAGCTTCTCCAGCTCGGCCTCGCTCATCGGCGCGGCGTCCTCGTCGGCGGCGGCCATGCACTGGCGCATCCCGCTGGCGACGATCTTGAACCCGGCCCGGTCCAGGGCCCGCGAGACGGCGGCGAGCTGGGTGACCACGTCCTTGCAGTCCCGGCCCGCCTCGATCATCGCGATCACTCCGGCCAACTGGCCCTGGGCGCGACGCAGCCGGTTCAGGACCGCGCCGACCGCCTCCTCGTCCACCTGCATGTCGGGGCCGCCTTTCGCATCGACTGTCGATGGACAAGTGTACCCCGCGGGGTATTCGTTCCCGGGTGGACGAAGCCCGTACCGACCGCCCCCCGAGGAACTCGGCTCAGCGACGGGCCAGCCGCCGCTCACCGCCGGCGCCGGTCGCGTACGGCACCTCGTAGTGCGCGAACACGGCGGGCTCGTCCTCGGCGGGCAGCACGTCGTCCGTCCCGATCGCCGGAGCCCCCTTGACCTGGCTCTTCGGGTAGGCCACCCGGACGTAGTCCGGCCCGACCACGGCGCCCACCAGCGGGACGAACACCAGGCGGCGCCGGCCGGCGAAACCCACCGTGACGGTGGCGAAGAACGCCTCGTCACTGGCCGTCTCGACGTAGACCGCCTCCAGCTTGCCGATGCGGTGGCTCTTCTGGTCGACCACCGAGTGGCCGCGCCACTCCCGGATGTCTGCCATTGCGATTCCCACGGCCCGGACCTCCCGTCGCCGGATGTTCCACTGTTCCACTGCCACTCCCCGATCCTCCATCCTGCGCCGCGACGGGCGACCCCGCGCGGCGGCCTCCCGGCCGCGCGCCGGCGTGAGCGGCCGGCTCCATGGCGTGAGCCACCCGTTCCGTGCTGTGAGCGGCCGGCTCCGCGGCAGCAGCACTGCGAGACGAAGCGGCAGCACGGCGAGACGAAAGGGACATACGGGGGTGACCCGACCAACCGGCGCCGGGGGCCATGACCCGGGCTCTAGGCTGGCCGCCGGCGAGGCCGCGAGCAGATCATCGGACTCTTGCGGGCAGGTTTACCGGTGGAGGGAGCAACAGCCGTGGGATACGAGTCCATGTGGGGGCCCGGCGGGGTCGGGCACCCGGCCGACCTGCGGCCCGACATCCCGCACCCCGCCCGGATGGACGACTACTACCTCGGCGGCAAGGACAACTTCCCCGCCGACCGCGCCGCCGCCGAGAAGGCGCTCGCCGCCAATCCCGAGTTCCGCTCCACCGCCCGCGCCAACCGGGGCTTCCTCACCCGCGCGGTGCGCTGCGTCGCCGAGCTCGGGATCGACCAGTTCCTCGACGTCGGCACCGGCATCCCGACGGTCGGCAACACCCACGAGATCGCCCGGGCCGCCGACCCGGGCGCCCGGGTCGTCTACGTCGACAACGACCCGATCGTGCTCAGCCACGCCCGCGCCCTGATGGCCGGCCCCGGGCACGGCCGCACCACGGTCATCCGGGCCGACCTGCGGCAGCCCGCCGCCCTGCTGGACGCCGTCCTCGCCGTGGAACTGCTCGACCTCTCCCGGCCGGTCGGACTGGTCCTCGCAGCCGTCCTCCACTTCCTGCGCGACGAGGACGAGCCGTACCGGGCCGTCACCACCCTGCTGGACGCCCTGCCCTCCGGCAGCCACCTGGTCCTCTCCCACGGCACCGCGGACTTCATCCCGGCCGTGGTCCGCGACCGCGTCACCGGCGTCTACGACAAGGCCACCGCCCCGCTCGTCGGCCGCACCCGCGCCGAGGTGCGGACCTTCCTCGACGGCCTCGACCTGCTCGACCCGGGCGTGGTCACCGTCCCGCTCTGGCGCCCCGACACCGCCCCCGCCCCTGGCGCCGACCGCGTGAGCATGTACGGGGCGGTGGCCCGCAAGCTCTGAACCCGGGGTGGACACCGGCCGCATCCGGCTCGACGGTCGGCAGGCGCACCCTGGCGTCGAACGAGACGTGGACGCCGAAGTCGGCGGGTGCGGCGCGGGCCGCGCTGGGCGGCGGACGGCGGCTGGCGGCCGTCGAGCGGCTCGCCGGCGGCAGCAGGAAGGGCGTCCACCGCCTGGTGATGGACGACGCCACGACGGCGATCGCCTACCGGTGGAGCGACGCCGAGAACTACTGGCCGGCGGCCGCGGGCGACGCCGACCGCACCGATCCGTTCTCGCCCGGTCTCGGACTCGACCTGGCGGCGGCGGTGCGGCCGCGCGCGGAGTACGCGGTGGTGCACGGCGAACTCGGGCCCGACCACGTCCTGGTGGGCGCGGACGGGCGCCCGGTGGTGATCGACGTCGAAGGCACGATGTACTTCGACGCGGAGTGGGAGCACGTCTTCCTGCGGATCCGCTTCCACGACGCCTACCGGCCCGTCGCGGTGGACGGACTCGACGAGGACCGGCTCGCGTTCTACGCCCTGGCGCACCGCCTGTCGCTGACGGCGGGCCCGCTGCGTCTGCTCGACGGCGACTTCCCCGACCGGCCGGCCATGGCCGGCATCGCCGAGCACAACCTCCGGCAGGCCCTGGCCCTGCTGTGACGTGCCGCGTTCCGGCGTCCGCCGGCAGCGCTCAGCCGGCGAAGAGCCGGCGCAGCACGGGCCCGAGGTGGTCCGCGTGCGGGCCGGGGAGGGCGGCGGCCTCGGCCGGGGAGCCGATCAGGGCGATCCGGTCGAACTCGGGCTCCGCGCCGAGCGACCGGTGGGCGGCGCACAACTCCGCGTGGCGCTCGGCCAGTTCCCGGGCCGGGCGGGGCGGGGCGAGGTGGAGCACGCCGACGCTGCCGTGCTCGCCGCGGACGAGCAGCCAGCGGGTGAGCCGTTCCGGGGGCGTGAACACGCCGGTCTCCTCGACGAGTTCCCGGGCGGCGTGGCGGCGCAGCGCGGGCGGGTCGAGCGGTTCGCCGGGCGGGGGCGGTTCGACGCAGCCGCCCGGCAGGCCCCAGCGGCCGGGGCGGGCGGTCGGGCCGGCCATCCGGCCGACCAGGATCCGGCCGTCGTCGGCGGGTTGGACGACGGCGACGTACAGGGAGCTCGCCCGGGCGGTGGCGCCCGGGACGAGGCGCAGGGCGAAGCGGCGGTAGCCGATGCGCGCCCAGTGGACGACGAGCGTGTCGGGGCTGTCCCGGACGAGGCCGGTGCAGGCGACGACCGGGCCGTCGAAGAGCCCGGGATTCGCCCGGACGGCCTGCCTCCAGGCACGGTCCATCGCGGCCCGCTCCGGCTCCGGGAGGGGTGGTGCGGGGGTTTCGACCAGGCGGATGCCGGCGGGTTCGAGGAGTTCGACGTCGACGGGCCCGGTGGTCGCGGCCGCGGGCTTCAGGTCTTCGGTCATCCCGCCATGGTGGCAGGGCCCCGGGTTCGGCGGCGGCCGATCGGAATTGTCATGACCGGACGACAAGCCCATGAATCGTGGGGCGGAGAAAGCCAGTTGGGGCGCGATTCGCCGAATCGTGGGCGAATTGACCGGCCGCGCAGGAAATCCCGCTCCGGGTACACACGTCGGCGCGTGCACCCGGAGCGCGGGCGACCGGAGGTCAGAGGCCGACCTGGATCTCGGCGCGGTGCCGGATGTACTCGTCGGGGTGCGAGCGGGCGATCGCGACCGCCGCCTCGACCAGGCCGTGCAGCGCCGCGGGGTAGGCGCGCGGCACCAGCGGGAGGCCGGGGAGGATGCAGCGGCGGACGTCCAGGTCCTCGTTGGCGACGAACTCCCGCAGCGCGGTCTCGTACCAGGTGTCCCGGACGCTCGCGCCCTCGTCGGCGGCGGCGCCGTTGCTGCCGTCCCCGATCGACAGGGCCGTCCAGTACCAGGCCCGCGCGGCGCCCGCCCGCTCGGGGTCGGTGCCGGTGCGCAGGTAGCCGAGCAGGGCGAGGCGGACCCGGCGCTGCCCGAAGGCGAGCAGGGCCGGCTCGACGAAGCGCCGGTTGAAGCTCGGGTTGGGGTCGTGGACCGCCGCCTCCAGCAGCGCCTCGAAGTACTCCTCGGGCAGTTCGGACCGTCCGGCGACCGCCTTGTGGACCTCCCACCGGGCCGCACTCTGGTAGTCGGGGCCGGCCGCGACCTCCGCCCCTATCAGGCGGAGCAGACGTGCGAGCCGGAGGTCGAACGCCTGCGATTCGTCCGCCGTACGCCCGGGCAACGGCTGGAGAATCCGCACCTCGCCTGCCGTGTCCTTGGTTTCCACGAACATCCTCCTCATTCTGAGTCATCGGCAGACTACTCGCCGATACACCAGTTCGGAGGTCGTTTTCGGCCAGCCCGGGCTTTGATCGGTTTCCGGTGAGGAATTTTGACGAACACTCAGCCCTCAATCGGCTCAAACCGCGCGAGTCGGCCGGCCCGGATCCGCCGGGGAGCACCCGGAGTGCCGGGAACGCCGGGCTCAGGACGGACGACCGGGCGGGACCAGTCCGGACTGGTAGGCGATCGCGACGAGTTGGGCGCGGTCGCGGGCGTCGAGCTTGGACATCGCCCGGTGCACGTGGGTCCGCACGGTGAACGGGCTGACGAACATGCGCTCGGCGATCTCCTCGTTGGTGAGGCCGGTGGCGGCCATCGACATCACCTCGCGCTCGCGGGCGGTGAGGACGGCGAGGCGCTCGCTCGTCGGACCGCCGGCGCCCGGGTCGGGCTGGGCCAGCAGCTGGTCGATCACGGCCCGGGTGGCGGCGGGCGAGAGCAGGGCGTCGCCGGCCGCGACGGTCCGGACGGCGGCGAGCAGTTCCTTCGGGTCGGCGCCCTTGCCGAGGAAGCCGCCGGCGCCCGCGCGCAACGCCTGCGCCACGTACTCGTCGATCTCGAAGGTGGTGAGGATGAGCACCCGGGTGCCGGACAGCTCCTCGTCGCCGCAGATCGCGGCGGTGGCGCCGAGGCCGTCGGCGCCGGGCATCCGGATGTCCATCAGGACGATGTCGGGCCTGGTCGCCCGGGCGAGCTCGACGGCCTCGCGCCCGTCGGCGGCCTCGCCCACCACCTCCATGTCCTCCTCCGCGTCTATCAGCATGCGGAAGGCACCGCGCAGCAGGGCCTGGTCGTCGGCGAGCAGTACCCGGATGGTCATGCGTGGTCCCTGTCCTCTCGAACGGCGCGAACCTGTCGGGTGGCGCGGTCCTGTCCTTCGGTTTCGTGCGTACGGGTGGCGCGGGCGCCCCAGGGGCCGCAGAAGGGCGTCACACCGCTCCCCCGGACGGCGCGGTCCGGTTCACCGGCCCTCGGTGAACCGGCCTCTCGGACTCCTGCCCCGCGGGGATCGGTTCCGCGGGGATCGGCTCCCCGGGGTTCGGCTCCGCGAGCTCCGGCCGCGGCGGCCGGGTCGGGGCCGTCGTCGCGGGCGCCCGTGCGCAGCGGCAGCTCGGCGGTGACCAGGAAGCCGCCGTCGGGCCGTTCGTCGGCGGCGAGCCGGCCGCCGACCGCGCCGGCCCGCTCGCGCATGCCGATCAGGCCGAAACCGCTCTCGCCCGGGGCGGGCTGGGGCAGCGGCGCGGCGCGGGGGCGCCCGGTCGCGGTCGGGCGCCCGTTGGCGACGCTGACCGACACCCGGCTCCCGCTGTAGGCGAGGGTGACCTCGGCGTCGGCGCCGTGGGCGTGCTTGGCGACGTTGGTCAGCGACTCCTGGACGATCCGGAAGGCGGTGAGGTCGACGCCGGGCGACAGCGGCCGGGCCTCGCCCCGGACGGTGAGCCGGACCGGCAGCCCGGCCCGTTCGAAGGAGCCGAGCAGCTCGGGCAGCCGGTCCAGGCCCGGGGTGGGTTCGAGCGGGGCGGGTTCCTCGGCGCGGCGCAGCAGGCCGACGGTGGCCCGCAGCTCCTGCAGGGCCGAGCCGGTGGCGTCGGTGATGTGGCTGAGCACCTCGCGGGCCTGGACCGGGTGGCTGTCCATGAGGTGGACGGCGATGCCGGCCTGGGCGTTGGCGAGGGCGATGTGGTGGGCGACCACGTCGTGCAGGTCGCGGGCGATCCGGATCCGCTCGTCGGCGACCCGGCGGCGGGCCTCCTCCTCGCGGGTGCGTTCGGCGCGTTCGGCGCGCTCCTCGATGGCCGCGAGGTGGGCGCGGCGGTTGCGGATGGAGTCGCCGAGGGCGCCGGGCAGCAGGGCCCAGGCCAGGACGCCGAGCCGTTCGCCGAGGGATGCGCCGGTGCCGACGGACAGCGCGATCCCGGTGAGCAGGACGGCGCTGCCGATGGAGGCGCGCAGCGCGGTGGCGCGGTCGGTGCGGACGGCCAGGTAGTAGAGGGCGCAGAGCAGCGGGGCGGCCAGCGCGACGGTCAGCCGGGGGCTGGTGAACGCGAGCAGGACGGTGCAGGCCAGGGTGACGGCGGTGACCGCCCGGGGGTGGCGGCGGTGGGCGAACAGGGCGAGCGCGGAGACCAGCCCGAGGAGTCCGGAGACGGGTTCCAGGCTGCTGATGTGGCCGGTCTGGTCGATGGTGGCGCCGACTCCGACGACCGCGATCAGGACGGCGCCGCCGATCACGTCGAATCGTCGGGGGTGGTTACGGCGCATGCGCTGCCAGGTGGTGGTCATGGTGCTGGTCTCCGGGTCGCGAGTCAGGGGCCGTCGGCGCGAGCGGCGACGGCCCCTGACTGCAACGGTAATCGGTGGGCGTGCGGATCCCGGCCGGGCTAGACCGTGACCGACTCCCGGATCGGTGCCGCTTCGGCGGCGGGCGTCTGCAGCTTGCTGCCCTCGACGTCCACGTCCGGCACCAGGCGGTCGAGCCTGCGCGGAAGCCACCAGGCGCGGTGGCCGAGCAGGGCGAGGACGGCCGGGACGATGGTCATCCGGACGACGAAGGCGTCGAACGCGACGGCTGCGGCGAGCCCCAGCCCCATCATCTTGATCATCGGCTCGCTCATCCCGATGAAGCCCGCGAAGACGGCGATCATGATGAAGGCCGCGGCGGTGACCACCCGGGCGTTGTGCCGGAAGCCGGTGACGATCGCCTCGCCGGGCTGCTCGCCGTGGACGAAGCCCTCTCGGATCCGGGTGACCAGGAACACCTCGTAGTCCATGGCGAGGCCGAAGACCACGCCGATCATGAAGATCGGCATCATGCTCATCACCGGGCCGGTCTGCTCCACGCCGATCAGGTCGGCCAGCCAACCCCACTGGAAGACCGCGACCACGGCGCCCAGGGCGGCGGCCACCGAGAGCAGGAAGCCGAGTGCCGCCTTCAGCGGGACGAGCACGGAGCGGAAGACCACCAGCAGCAGCAGGACGGCGAGGCCGACGACCAGGGCGAGGTAGGGCACCAGGGCGTCCGTGAGCTTCTGCGAGACGTCGATGTTCATCGCCGTCGTGCCGCTGACCAGGACCGTCGCGCCGGTGGCCGACGTGAGGGAGGCCGCGTCACCGCGGATGGTGTGCACGAGGTCCTTGGTCGCGGCCTCGCTCGGGCCGGTCGCCGGTATCGCGTTGAGCAGGGCCGTGTCACCGGCCTTGTTGAACATCGGCGGCGTCACGGTGACGACGCCCTGCAGGCCGGAGAGCTTCTTGGACACCTCGTTCGCCGCGGCCTTCGGGTCGGCGACGCCCTTGGCGTCCACCAGGACGGTCAGCGGGCCGTTGAAGCCGGGCCCGAAGCCCTCGGAGAGCAGGTCGTAGGCGCGGCGCTGGGTGGTGGAGGTGGGCTTGGCCTCGTCGCCGGGCAGGCCGAGCCGCAGGTCGAGCGCGGGGGCCGCGAGCACGCCCAGGCCGATCACGCCGCCGAGCAGCACCGCGAGCGGGCGGCGCAGCACGAACCGCGCCCAGCGGGAGCCGCCGTTCTCCTGGGTCGACGCCCGGCCGGCGTCGCCCCGGGCCTTGCGGACCTTGCGCGGCAGCACCTTGCGGCCGATGAAGCCGAGCAGCGCCGGGACCAGGGTGAGCGCGACCAGCACGGCGATGACGACCGTCCCGGCGGCGGCCATGCCCATCTTGGCCAGCATCGGGATGCCGACCACGGAGAGCCCGGCGAGGGCGATCACCACGGTGAGGCCGGCGAACACCACGGCGGAGCCGGCGGTGCCGACGGCCCGGCCGGCCGCCTCCTGCGGTGTCCGGCCCTCGGTCAGCTCGGCCCGGTAGCGGGAGACGATGAACACCGCGTAGTCGATGCCGACCGCGAGGCCGAGCATCATGGCGAGGGTGCCGGTGGTGGTGGACAGGCCGAGGACGCTGCCGAACGCGGTGATCAGCGCCATGCCGAGGCCGACGCCGACGACCGCCGTGAGCAGCGGCAGGCCGGCCGCGACCAGCGAGCCGAAGGTGATCACCAGGACGACGGCGGACAGCGCCATGCCGATCGCCTCGCTGCTGCCGCCCGCGTCGGGCTTGGCCATCAGCGCGTTGCCGCCGACCTCGACCTTGAGCCCGGCGTCCCGGCCGTGCTGGGCGGCCTGCTCCAGCGCGGTCGTGGCGCCCTTGGACAGCTCGCCCGCCTTGGCGGCGTAGCTGACCGTCGCGTAGGCGGTGGTGCCGTCCTTGGAGACCGCGCCCGCCGTGAACGGGCTGACCGCCCCGGTGACCTGCTCGGCGTGCGCGAGCTCGTCGACCGTCCGCTCGACCGCCTGCTGGCTGGGGGCGGCGGTGATCTTCTGACCGGAGGGCGCGACGAACACCAGCCGGGCCGAGGCGCCGTCGGCGTGGCCGCCGGGGAAGCGCTCGTTCATCAGGTCGAAGGCCTTCTGCGCTTCCGTGCCGGGCATCGAGAAGCCGTCGTCGGGCGCGGCGGGCGCCTTGGCCGCCAGGACTCCGACGGCCGCCAGCACGGCGACCCAGAGCAGGGTCACCAGCCGGCGCCGGACGAAGGCCCATCGGCCCAGACGGTAGAGGAACGTGGCCACGGGAGAGCGGACTCCTTCGGTGCGGTGCTCGGTACAGGGCGCGCCGCGGGCGGGCCGTACGCCCCCTGAGGGCGCGGTCCGCCGCAGCGTGACCAATCCTTGATCGGCGGGCCCTGCTCCGTCGTCGTCCCTGCGCAGGCCGTTTGCGTACTGCGGACGCAGTACGGCCCTCCCCCGTACGGAGGAGCGCACGCCCGGCGCCGGGAGTAGCCCTCCTACCTGCGGAGGAAGCAGTCGGGTTCACCCGTGCGGGCGGCGACGACGGGCCGTGACCCGGCCGGGCGAAGTAGCGTGATGTGCCTGGCCCGACCGCCGTCCGTGCGGTTCGGGACGACCCGACCTGATCGGTGCTGCCTCAGCAGCCAGCCGCCGGAGGTGCCCCATGGGCGTTCCAGCCGCCCGCATCGTGTTCGACGAGAGCGACCGCGCGGCCGTCGCCGAGGCGGTGACCGAGATGCTCACCACCGGCGCCCTCACCCTCGGTCCCTGGACCGAACGCTTCGAGCAGGCCTTCGCCGCCGAGCACGGCGCCTCGCACGCCGTCGCGGTGAGCACCGGCACGGCGGCGCTGGAGGTGATCCTGCGCACCGTCGACGTCCGGGGCCGCGACGTGGTCGTCCCCGCTGTCAGCTTCTACGCGACCGCCGGCGCGGTGGTCCACGCGGGCGGGCGCCCGGTGTTCGCGGACGTCGACCCGGCCACCCTCGCGCTCTCCCCCGACACCTTGGCGGCGGCCCTCACCCCGGACACCGCCGCCGTCGTCCTGGTGCACATCGGCGGCCTCGTCACCCCCCGGGTGGACGCCCTGCGCGCGCTCTGCGACCAGCGCGGCATCCCGCTGGTCGAGGACGCCGCGCACGCCCACGGCAGCAGTGTCGACGGGCGCGCCGCCGGGACCTTCGGGCTGGCCGGGGCCTTCTCCTTCTACCCGACGAAGGTCACCACCAGCGGCGAGGGCGGCATGATCCTCACCGAGTCGCCGGAGCTGCGCGACGAGGCCCGGATCTACCGCGACCAGGGCAAGGGCTCCTTCACCACCAACCACCACGTGCTGCTCGGCTACTCCTGGCGGATGAGCGAGCTCCACGCGGCGGTCGGCGCGGTGCACCTGCGCCGGCTCAAGGAGTTCATCGAGACCCGCCGGGCCGTCGCCCGCCGCTACGACGCGGCGCTGGCCGGGCTGGACGGCCTGGAACCGGTGCTCGAACCGCCGGGCTGCCGCGGCAACTACTACAAGTACGTGGCGCTGCTGCCGGCCGGCACGGACCGTGCGGCCTTCAAGCGGGCGGTCGCCGAGGAGCACGGCGTACGGCTGTCCGGCGAGGTCTACGACCTGCCGCTGCACCTCCAGCCGGTGCTCGCCCCGTACCGGCGCGGGCCGCTGCCCGCCGCCGAGGACCTCTGCGCACGGCAGGTCTGCCTGCCGGTGCACTCCGACATGACGGAGGACGAGACGGAGCAGGTCATCGAGGCCGTCTCGACCGTGTACCGGCGGCTGGTCGGCTGAGCCGACCGGAGTGAAGGGAGCAAGAACGTGCGGATAGCCGTCACCGGGGGCTGCGGATTCATCGGCTCACACGTCGTGGACCACCTCATCGCGGCCGGCCACGAGGTCCTCGCGGTGGACATGACCGACCAGTACCTCAACCCCGACGCCGAGCACGCGCGGATCGACGTCCTCGACCTGAAGGCCCTCACCGCCGCGCTGGCGGGCAGCGAGGTGGTCTACCACCTCGCCGCGATGGCCGACGTCGAGCAGGTCTCCGCCGATCCGGTCCGCGCCGTGCGGACCAACATCGACGGCACCGAGGCCGTCCTGGAGGCCGCCCGGCGCAGCGGTCTCAGCCGGACGGTGCTCGCAAGCACCGTCTGGGTCTACGGCGCCGCCCTCGCCGGCGAGCAACTCGGCGGTGAGGAGCAGGAGTTGGACGAGCACGTACCGATCGAACTGGAGCACAGCGGCCACCTGTACGTGGCCACCAAGCTGGCCGCCGAGATGCTCGTGCACAGCTACCGCGAGCTGTACGGGCAGCACTTCACCATCCTGCGCTACGGCATCCCCTACGGGCCCCGGATGCGCGACGAACTGGTCGTCGCCCGGTTCGTCCAAGCCGCACTGGCCGGACGCCCGATCACCATCGCCGGCGACGGGCGGCAGAGCCGCAACTTCGTCTACGTCGAGGACCTCGCCGACGCCCACGTGCGCGCCCTCTCCCCCGCCGCCGAGGACCAGACCTTCGCCCTGGAGGGCTCGACCGCCGTCTCCGTGCGCGACATCGCCGACACCGTCGACGGCCTGCTCGGGCCCGTGAGCATCGAGCACATCGGCGGCCGCAAGGCCGACTACACCGGGCGGCGGATCTCCTCCGCCCAGGCCAAGCGGCTGCTCGGCTGGTCGCCGCGGACCAACTTCGCCGAGGGCGTCCGGCGGTACGCCGACTGGTACCGGGCCGCCACCGCCGCGTCCACCGCCACCTGACCGGGGCCGCCCGATGCCGCACGCCCTGCTGATCTCCGGCTCGCTCGGCCAGGGCCACGACGTGATGGCCCAGGCCTGCGCGGACACCCTGCGGGAACGCGGCTGGACCACCGACACGGTCGACGCGATGGCCCTGCTCGGCGAACGCTCCGGCGCGGCCGGCGAGGCCGTCTTCCGCCGGCTGCTCGACCTGCCCGGGGTGTACGACGCGTTCCACTTCTCGGCGCTGCGGACGGGCGCGCGGATCGCGCTGCTCGCGGACGCGGCCGCCCGCACCCGGCTCGTCCCGGCGCTGCGGAAGCTGGTCGAGGCGCAGCGGCCGCAGCTGGTGGTCTCGGTGTTCGCCACCGCGACCTCGGCGGTCAACCGGCTGCAGCAATGGGGGCAGGGCCGGGAGTTCCGGCACTTCGTGTTCTGCACCGACGTCACGCCGCACCGGCTCTGGGTGCAGGAGGGCACGGACCTGTTCCTGGTCACCTCGGAGGTCGCCGCGTGCGCGGTGCGGCGCTACCGGCCGGACGCCGACATCGCCGTCGTGCCCGCGCCGCTGCGGCAGCCGTTCTACCGCCCGCCGGAACGGGCCGAGGCCCGCGCCGGGCTGGGCGTGCCGGCGGACGCCCGGTGCGTGCTGCTGATGTCCGGCTCCTGGGGGCTCGGGCCGCTCGCCCGCACCGCCGTCTCCCTCGCCGCGGCCGGACCGCACGTGCTCGCGGTGGCCGGGCACAACCGGGAACTGGAACGCCGCCTGCGCGCCGCCGCCCGCCGCGAACCCCGGCTGCACCCGTTCGGCCACACCGACCGGGTCCCCGCACTGATGACCGCCGCCGACCTCGTCGTCACCAGCTCCGGCGACACCTGCAGCGAGGCCCGCGCGCTCGGCCGGCGACTGCTGCTCCTCGACGTGGTCCAGGGGCACGGGCGCGACAACCTCCAGCACGAGCTCGAACTCGGCCACGCCGACGTCACCTCCGCCCACCGCGCCGAGGTCGTCCGCAACGCCCTCGCGGCGCTGAAGCGCCCCTCCCCGGCGCCCTCGCCCGGCGCCGACCCGGAGGGCTGGCGCGCCGGGTTCGGGGAGGCCCTGCGACGCGTGGGACTGGGGTAGCGGGCTTCGACCGAGCCGACCAGGTCGGGCCCGGCCCGGTCAGGTCGGGTCCGGTCAGGTCGGGTCCCGGCCCGGTCGGTCCCGGCCCGGTCAGGTCGGGTCAGTCAGGCCGCTTCAACGGCGTTGCTGCCGAAGGGCGTCGGGCCTCACCGCCGGTCCGTTCGGCCGGGCACCCCGTGGTCGCGGAGCGGGCCGAGGGTGAGGTGCCGGGCGCGGCAGTGGGCGGCGATCAGGGGCAGGGCGGCCAGGGTGGCGCGCCAGGAGTCGGGGGCGGAGGTGCAGTCGGAGTCGTGGAGCAGGAGGGTCGCGCCGCCGGCCAGGCCGGGGCGGGCGGTCGCGTAGACGGAGGCGCCGGTGGCATCCGCCGTCCAGTCGCGACCCCAGACGGTCCACAGCACGCTGCGCAGGCCGAGGCGGCGGGCGGCCAGGGCCGGACCGGCCGTCAGGACGCCGTACGGCGGGCGGTACCAGAGCGGGCGGGCACCGCACAGGCCGGTCACCGCCTCCTCGGTGCGGCGCAGCTCGCGCAGGTCGCGCACGGGGGCCGGGTACCACTGCTGCCGGTGGAACCAGCCGTGGACGGCGACCTCGTGGCCCCGCCGCACCAGCTCGCCGCCGAGCTCGGGGGCGCGTTCCAGCATCGCGCCGAGCAGGAAGAAGGTGGCGCGGACGCCGAGTTCGTCCAGCGCGTCGAGGACGTACGGGGTGCTGCGCGGATCGGGGCCGTCGTCGAAGGTCAGGGCGACGTGGCCCGGGGCGGTGCCGTGGCCGGCCGTGCGGCGGGCGACGGTGCGGCGCAGCGGTGGGAGCCGGACGGCGGCGGGGGCGAGGTGCAGGAACTCCGCGGCGGCCGCGGCGGCGAGGGCTCCGGTCGCGATCCTCACCCCGGGCTCACCCGAAGCGGGAGGCCATCCGGCGGAACACGCCCGGCGCGACGCCGTGGATGCGGGCCGGGAAGCCCAGCCAGTGCGGCACGTAGAGGCGGTCGCGCTCGGTGGTGATGCTCGCGACGACGGTGTCCGCGACCCGCTCCGCCGAGACGGGGCGCGGCCGTTCGCGCTGGTACGGCGTGCCGCGCCGGTCGAAGAACGGGGTGTCCACCGCGCCCGGGAGGACCAGGCGCACTCCCACGCCCGTTCCGCGCAGCTCGTACCAGAGGCTCTCCGCGAACATCGTCAGGCCGCCCTTGGTGGCCGCGTAGCCCGACTCGTCGCGCACGCCGACCTGACCGGCCATCGAGCCGAGCAGCACGATCCGGCCGTGGCGGCGCTCCAGCATGCCGGGCAGGAGGAGGCGGACCAGGCGTAGCGTGGCGGCGAAGTTGACCTCGATCATCCGGTCGAGGGTGTCGGAGGGGGTCTCCGCGAACGGGCCGCGCCAGCCGAGGCCGGCGCTCGCGACCAGGGCGTCCACCCGGCCGGCCTCGGCCAGGGCGGCCTCGGCGAGGCGGCGCGGGCCGTCCGGCTTGCTCAGGTCCTCGGGCAGGGCCAGGCCGTCGGTGCGGTCGGCGAGCTCGTCGAGGCGGGCGCGGTCGGTGCCGGAGACCAGGGTCCGCCAGCCCGCACCGGCCAGCCGGAGGGCGGTGGCGAGGCCGATCCCGGAGGAGGCGCCGGTGATCAGCGCGACCGGGCGCTCGGTCGGCGCCGACCGCCGGGATCCGGGGTGGGGTTCCGATCGGGGGTCCTCCGCCATCGCGCACCTGCCGCTCTGAGGCCAGTCGCCGTCCGATTTGTCCGGCAAGTCACCTTCGCACGGCGGCGCCGACCGGGCTACCGGGGCGGGACCGCCTGCTCCGCCCCCGCGCCCGGGTGCGGCCTCACCAGCTCGGCCGACTCGCCCTCCAGTTCGCCGAAGCGGGAGAGGAGGAAGGTGCCGCCCACCGCCACCGCGAAGCCCGTCAGCGCGCACCACTCGAACCCGGGACGCGCGGCGTCGCCGAGCGCCACGACGCCGACCAGGGCCGGGCCGAAGGTCTCGGCCACCGTCCCGGCGGCGGTCGCGGCCGTCACGGTGCCCCGCTGCAGCGCCAGGGCGTACGCCAGGTAGCCGCCGAGACCACCGGCGACCAGGGCGTAGGTCGCCGGGTCGGTGAGGATCGCGAGCAGGCCGGAGGCGTCCATCACCCGCACCGCCAGGCTGGTCACCCCGAAACCGACCCCGGCCAGCAGGCCCAGCCCGGCGGCGGCCGCGGTGCCGTTCCGGCGCACCAGGACGAGCGTGGCCGGCAGCATGACGGCGGTGGTCGCGAGCAGCGCCCAGTGGAAGGCCTCCGGGGCGTGGTTGCGCCCCTCCTTGCCCGAGCCCAGCGCCAGCAGGGTCAGGCCGACGACGACGGCGAGGATGCCCGCGACGTCGCTCCGGTGCAGTCGCGCGCCCAGCAGCCAGACGGCGGCCAGCGCGGTGACGGCCAGACTGGCGTTGGTGACGGCCTGCACCAGGAACAGCGGGAGGCTGCGCAGGGCCACGATGCTCAGCACGAAACCGACGATGTCCACCAGCGTCCCGACCAGGAACTGCCACGACCGCACCAGCGCGGCCAGCAGCCCCGCCCGCACCCGGTCGGCCCGCGGGGCGGACCGCGCACCGCGGGCCTGGAAGACCGCCCCGAAGCCGAAGCAGACGGTCGCGACCAACGCGGTGGTGAGTCCCAGCAGCATGCGTCTCCCAGCGTCGCGGGGCAGCATCCGTCCACCACCAGTCTGTCCCCGGCGTGGCGGGGGCGCACGGGTGAGGCGGGACGGGCGTACGGGATCAGGCCGGCGGACGGCGGAAGGAGGGGTGGGGGCGCGGAGGGGCCTGTGCCGCACGGAACGGGGCGGCGGCGGTTTGTGGCCCGCCGCCGCCCCGGCACCTGCGGAGCGGGCCGCGCTAGCCGAGCACGGAGGCGAGCAGCGCCGCGGTCTCGGCGACCACGGGCTCGTCCCGCACGGCGGCCTCGTCGGGCTTGGTGGTCAGCACGGCGAGGACGACGGGCGCGCCCGACGGGGTCCAGGCGATGCCGACGTCGTTGGCGGTTCCGTACCGGCCGGAGCCGGTCTTGTCGGCGAGGGCCCAGTCCGCCGGGAGGCCCTTGCGGAAGCGGTTCGTACTGGTCGTGTTGCCGCGCAGCCAGGTGGTGAGCTGTTCGCGCTTGGCGGGCGGCAGGGCGTGGCCCAGGGCGAGCCGGCGGTAGGTGCGGGCGATGGCCCGCGGGGTGGTGGTGTCGGTGATGCGGTCCGGCTCGGCGGAGTTGAGCTCGGGCTCCCAGCGGTCCAGGCGGGTGGTGCGGTCACCGATCGAGCGGCAGAAGTCGGTGACGGCGGTCGGACCGCCGAGTTCCCGGAGCAGCAGGTTGGCGGCGGTGTTGTCGCTGTGGTCGATGGCCGCCTTGCAGAGCTCGGCGACGGTCATGCCGTCCGCCAGGTGGTCCTTGGTCACCGCCGCGCTCTCCTCGCCGCCGGACCGCGTGATGTCCTCGGCGGTGTAGTGGATCCGCCGGGCGAGGAACTCGCCGTTGCGGTCGAGGTCGCGCAGGACGGCGGAGGCCGCGAGGGTCTTGAAGACCGAGCACATCGGGAACGGCTCGTCCGCGCGGTAGCGGACCGTCCTGCCGGTCGAGACGTTCCGGGCGAACACGCCGAGGCGGACGCCGTGTTCCCGCTCCATCGCCGCGAGCAGGCGGTGGGTGTCGGGCCCGCTCTCCGCGTACGCCGCACCGCCGGTCGAGGCCGTGACGGCGACTGCTGCTCCGAAGCCGAGCCCCAGGACCGCGCGGCGGCTGTGACGGAATTCCGACGACTGTGTGGACATGGTCCCCCTCTATCCGGACGTCGCGGCCGGAGCCGCTTCCTGAGTCACAGGACGCACCGCACGCCTCGATGGTTCGTCAACGGCGGAAATCGGGGGCGGGAACGACCCGAACGGGTCAGGACCGGATGGCCACCGCCGCGTACGCGGATGCCTCCGGGGCGGAGACCGGCGGATCGTCGGGGGCCGGGCGCCACTGGGGAGTGGGGACGACGCCCGGGGCGAGGAGGGTCCAGCCGTCGAAGAAGCGGGCGAACTCCGAGCGGGTGCGGGCCTGGACGGCGGTGCCGGCGGACTCGTAGATGCGGACCAGGCCGGCGATGTCCGTGGGCGCGAAGTCGGGGGTGACGTGGGTCATCACCAGGGCGCTGCCGGGGGCGAGGACGGACTTGAGGTGCTCGACGAGCTCGTAGGCGCCGTGGGCGTCGGGCACGAAGTGGAGCAGGGCGTTGAGGGAGAGCGCCACGGGGCGGCGGAGGTCGACGGTGTCGCGCAGCCCGGGGGCGTCGAGCAGCCGGGCGACGTCGGTGACGTCGGCCTCGACGTAGGCGGTGCGGCCCTCGGGGGTGCCGGTGAGCAGGGCCTGGGCGTGCGAGAGGACGATCGGGTCGTTGTCGGCGTAGACGACGCGGGCCCCGGGCACCACGCGCTGGGCGACCTCGTGGAGGTTGGGCGAGGTGGGGATGCCGGTGCCGACGTCGAGGAACTGGTCGAAGCCGGCCTCGGCGAGGGCGCGGGTGGAGCGGTGCATGAAGGAGCGGTTGGCGCGGGCGCCGCTGCGCAGCCACGGCGCGACGGCGAGGGCGTGCCCGGCGGCCTCGCGGTCGGCGGCGAAGTTGGTGAAGCCGCCGAGGAAGTAGTCGTACATCCGGGCCGAGTGCGGCACGTTCAGCCGCAGGTCCACCCCGTCGTAGAGACCCATCGCGTTTCCCCCTCGGTCCATCGTTCGCATGCCGGCAACCGATCGCATTGCTGCCCACGGTAACCGGGTGCCAATCACCGCGGATCGATTCAACGAGCCGTCGTATCACATGAGATGACAATCAGTGTTCGCTTTGCAGCCTGGAGTGACAGGCCTGATGGAATGAGGATGGGCACGGACAGCCCGACCCTCGGATGGCCTGGCGAGCAGCCGACGGCCACGGAAAGCAGGCTCGATGACGATCGACAGGGGTGCCCCCGCGCGCGGGTACCGGGGCGGGACGGCAGTGGACTGCACCGGCGGGGTGGGCCCGGACCGGGGGCCCGGCGGAGACCTCGGCCTGCGCCTGGACCTCACCTACGCCGCGTTCTGCGAGACGCACGAACCCGCTTGGCACGCCCTCGCGTTGACCAGGATAGGCAGTCGGGCCGACGCCGCGCTGGTGGTCGCGGCGGTGAAGGCCGACCTGGCCCGCTGCTGGCCCCAGGTGCTGCGGTTCGAGGAACCGGCCGCGTACACCTGGCGGTTGGCCAACCGGCACGTCGCGGACTGGGTCTCCGCCGAGGAGCCGGTGGAGGTGGAGGCGGTCACCTTCGCGGCGGTGATCAACGCGTTCAAGCAGGTGGCGAAGGGGCTGCTGCAGAGCGAGGCGGACGAGGTGCGGCTCTACGCGGCGATCCTCGAACTCCCGGACCGGCAACGGGACGTGGTGATCCTGCGCTACCTGCTCGGCCTGCATGTGAAGGTGATCGCGGCGTACCTGGGGCGTCCGGTGGCGACGGTGCACTCCAATCTGCGCCACGCCCGCGAACGGCTGGCGCGCCGGCTCGGGGTGGGCGAACTCCCGGACCGCGGGGGCGAACTGTGACGGACCGGCGGGCGGGCGGGTCCCCGCGCGGGGCGCACGCGACCGGCGGGCCGGGGCCGACGGGCGGGGCACGCACGACGTACGGGGCGCACGGCACCGGCGGGGCTCGCGGCGCGGGCGGGGGGCGTGCGGTGATCCAGGTGCCCCGGCCCGAACGCGCCCACGCCGAACGGATCGCGGAAGTGCGCCAGGCCCGGCTGACCGCCGCGCCGACCCACCTGCCGTCGGAGTACGAACAGGCCTCCTTCGAACTGGGCCTGGTGGTGGCCCTGATGCTGGGCGCGCCGGACGCCTCGCGCGGGCTCGACCTGCTGGTGAACGCGCGCCGGATCCAGCCCGAGGGGGCGGAGGTGTTCGGGGCACTGCTGTACGCCACCGGCAAGGAGGAGGGCGCCGAGTTCTGGTGGCGCTTCGCGGCCGGCTCCGGCGCCGGGACGGCCGCGTACTGCCTGCACCTGCACCACCTGATGCTCGGCGAGACCGACGACGCCGACTACTGGCGGGCCTGGTCGGACCAGCTCTCCTCGGCCGAACGCCCGCCCGGGCCGAGGCCGTTGCGGATGAGCAGACCGCTGCTGCCGGCCGACGTACGGCGCGACATCCTGTCCCGGGTGCACCGGGGGCTGGCGCCGCAGCTGCCGCCCGCACTGGTCGCGGTGATCGACCGGCTGCCGCTGCAGGGCGAGGACGCGGAGGAGGTCCCGAGCCCGTGGGGCCTCACCTCGGGGGCCACCTCCGCGTGCTCGTGGGACCTCCCGTGGGGGCTCGGCGACGACGACGGGGACCCTTCCCGGTGAGCGGGCGGGGCTCGTCGCGGCTCGCGCCGAGGACCCGTCGGAGTGAGCGGCCCGCGCCCGCCCGGGATCATCCCTTCAGGTGAGTGCGGACAGCCGGGCGACGATCTCCGGGTCCCGCCCGCTTCCGGCCTCGACCTCCTCACCGTCCGCCGTCGCCCGCCGGACGACGTAGTGGTGCGGCGCCATCGCGGTGTCACGGCCCGGCAGGGCGGCGACGACGGCTCGGTGCGCAGTAGCTGGGTCGAACGCGGGATCATCGGTGGCGATCTCGGCGACCAGCCTCCCCTCGGCCAGCGACAGTCGGTGGGGGCCGACGGCGGCGTCCACGAGGGCGCGGACGGCCGCGAGGTCGATCCAGGAGCCGTCGACCAGCCGCCACTCGCCGCCGGGCCGTTCGGCCGGCGGACCGAGCACGGCGGGCAGGTCGGCGAGCAGCACCGGGCCTTCGGCGGCCGCCGCGAGCAGGGCGAGCAGCGCCCGGGCGAAACCCTCGGTCTCCTCGGCGTCGAGCACCTGGGGGCAGGCGACCAGGACGAAGTCCAGGCTGCCGGTGATCCGCAGGATCGCCAGCATCAGCCGGACCGGCAGCGGCGGGCCGGGCAGCGGGGTCAGCTCGGGGTCACTGGACGGGGGCGGCTGGGCGTCGGCGACGGCCGGCGGGACGGTGAGGCTCAGGTCGTTCACGACCACCTGGCGGGCGAACCGGGAGCCGCGCCGGTGGGCGACGTCCTCGACCAGCTGCCAGACCTGCTCGGCGTCCAGGATGCTGTTCCAATAGGCCTTCAGCGAAGCCGACTTGGCGCGGCCGATCAGCTGGTCGAGATCGGCCGCATCGGTGTCCAGCAGGACCAGCGCGTCCTGCGCGAGGGTGCCGACGTGGTCGATCAGCTCGGCCTGATGGCGGTTGGCGGAGAGCGCCGACATCACCAGGTCTCCCCGCCGGCCGGCCCGGTGGGCGACCAGCGCGGCGAAGGCGGCGAGCAGGACCACGGACGGGCTGGCGCCGACCCGGCGGCAGACCGCGGCGAGGTGCCCGGCCGCCGAACCCGAGCGCACCATCAACGCGGTGTGGTCGCGGGGCGGGCCGGTGACGCGCGGGTCCGCGAAGACGGTCTGCGGGGCGCCGCCCAGCACCCGGGCCCAGTGCCGCAGTCCGGCCGCCGACTTGCGCCGGCCCTGCCGGCTCTGCTCCGCGGCCGCCAGCTGCAGCGGTGTCGGGGCCACGACCGGCGGCAGCTCCCGCCCGGCGGCGAGGGCGTACCAGTCCTGGATCAGCACGGCGGTGGCGGCGCCGTCGGCACCCGCGTGGCAGACCACGGCCACCAGTCGGAGCAACTGCTCACCCCGGACGACCAGGGTGAACCGGATCCGGGGCGCCACCGCCAGGTCCAGCGGGACGGCGACGTCGGCCCGCCCCAGCTCGCCCGCCAGGGCGTCCAGCCGGCCGTCGTCGTGGCCGTCCGCCTCGACCACCGCCACGGTGAAGCGCCCGCTCGGGTGCACCACTTGACGGGCCGGGAAGCCGTCCGGGCCGGGGCCGGGCGGGAAGGACGTGCGCAGCGACTCGTGCCGCTCGACCAGCAGCCTCAGAGCCACCAGGCCGGCCGGGACCGAGGTGCCGGCCGGCACCGGCCACACGGAGTCCTTGTTGATCCGCTCCGGGGCGTCGCTCCGGATGCAGCGGATCATGTTGTCCTGGCCGCGGGTCAGCGGGCCGGATCCGCTGCTCACGGCGGCGAAGCGGACTCCGACCTGCCTGGCGGCCGGTCGCGGGTCGATCGGGGCCGTCCGGCGCGGGGCCGTTTCGCGTGCGGTCGATTCGCGCGGGGTCGATTCGCGTGCGGCCGCCTCGGGGAGGGGAGTTTCGCGCGGAGCCGCCTCGCGGGGAATCAGGTCGTGCGGAGTCACGTCGTACGCGCCTTTCGGCTCGCCGGGAGGGGCTCAGCGGGGGGGTGTGATCGGGACGCTACCAGCGGCCCGCCGGACTGGTCCAGACCAAAGTCCGCTCGATTCAGCGGACCGTCAACTCTGCTGCCATACACAGGAGTTGACATGTAACGGCGGATCGCCCAGTGCCGCCACGGCAGCCCGGAACGGCCCCGGGACGGGCACGTCGCAGACCCTCGCCGGGCCGGCTCCGAGCCCACCGGGGTCGGCCACCAGCACCGGGGACGGCCCCACCACGGACACGCCGAAGGACTGCGTCAGCCGTCCGCCGTACGCCTTCACACAGGCCTCGCGGCGGCACCACAGTCCGGTGAAGCGGGCCGCCCGCTCGGACGGCTCGACGGGCTCGGCGACGAAGCGCTCCTCCTCGAACGGGAACCAGCGCGCGGCCATCCGCTCGGCCGTCCGGGCCTCGTGGAGCCGCTCGACGTCGACTCCGACCGCCCGCTGCTCGGCCAGGGCCAGCACCGCGAGCGCGCCCGAGGCCGACCAGCTGACCCGCAGGCCACCGGCGTCCGCGGCCTCGGGCTTGCCGTTCGGCCCGCGCCGCCAGCGGACCTCGGCCGGAGGACGGCCCAGCCGGGCGCCGACCAGCCGCCGGACGGCGCCGCGCACCACCGTGAACCGGTCGCGCAGCACCGGGTCCATGCCGTCGGCCCGCGCGCGTTCGTCGGCGTCGAGCAGCTGCCACAGGTCGGCGACGACCGCCGCGGGCCGGCCGGTGCCGATGAGCCAGCACTCGACCTCGCTCGCGGCCCCGCCCACTGCCCCGCTCACGGCAGGGCCACCGTGCTGAGCACCCCGAGCCGGCGGTCGTACCCGGCGAGCAGGGCCGGCCGCTCCTCCCGCCGCCAGCGCGGCAGGTGTTCGGCCAACCGCGCCCAGAGACCGGTGAAGGGCTGGGCGGGCTCCCCGGTGCCGAAGCCGCCGTCGTGCAGGACCTCCGCCCGCGCCCCCAGCTCCCCGGCCCGGGCCCGCACCGCGTCCTCGGGCGAACCGGCACCGGTCACCTGACGGACGGCCAGCCCGACCCCGGCTTCCTCCTCGCAGACCAGCACGACCGCCGCGTGCCGCTCCGGCAACGCGACCGGCTCCGACGGCCGGTAGTGCAGCGCGGTCTGTTCGGCGAGCACCACCACGGCCCGACGGCAGCCGCCGGTGCGGTGGTGGTCGGCGGCCAGCCGCAGGGCGGTGAACGCCGCGGCGGTGCCCTGGTCACAGATCGCGAAGGCGAGCGGCTCGCCCGGGACGGACCGGCCGAGCGCGAGCGAGGACGGCGCGCCGGGGCGGACGTCCGGGGTGTCGAAGGCGAGGACCAGCAGGTCCACCGGCTCGTCCTCGGCGAGTGCCTCGCGCAGCAGTCCGGCGGCCAGCTCCTCGTAGGAGTGGCCGACGCCCTCGCGCAGCAGGTCCTCGCGCAGCGGCAGGCCGTAGGGGCGGACCAGGTCGGAGACGAACGCCCGCAGGTCCGGATCGAGCGAGGTCTCCGAGCGGCCGTCGAAGCGGCGGGCGAGCGCCCGGGTGATCCGCAGACCGGAGGGGCCGGGGGGCACCCGGTCAGTCCTCGGGGATGACGTGCCCGGCGACGTAGTCGGCGAGCCTGGTGACCGAGCGCAGGTCGTCCTCGGTGATCTGCTCGACGTCCACCTGGATGTCCAGCGACTCTTCGAGCTCCAGGATGAGCTCGATGGTGCCGGCGGAGGTGAGGCCGAGGTCGTCGAAGAGGCAGGCGTCCTGCGAGATCTCGGGCAGTTCGCGCTTGAGGACGCGTGGCAGGAGTTCGCCGATGCCGTGCAGGATGCGCTCGCGCAGCTCGGGGTCAGTGGTCTGGACCACGGGTTCTGACATGGGGGTACCGTCCCGTCGTACGTGGGAAGTGCGCCCGGAGGGCTCTGGGGTGTGGCCGACGGTCCCGGGCGACCGACCGGTCGCCGACAGGTCGTCGGCTGGTCGCCGGCCGGTCATCGGCACGTCGTCAGCACTGCATCGCCATCGCGGAGAAGGTGGCTCCGACACCGGCGGCGGCGATCAGGTAGCGGTCGCCGCGGCGGAGCAGCCCCCGCGTGATGGCGGTGTGAAGATTGATGAGGCTGTCTGCAGCGAAACTGTGCCCGACCGACCGCACGTTGTCCAGCACGACTTTCTCGACCGGGTAGCCGAGGCGGCGCGCGATCATCCGCCAGGACGCCTGGTTGACGTTGTGCGGGAGGATCGCGGCCAGGTCGGAGAGGCCCAGACCGGCCCGGTCGAGGGCGGCCTCGATCGCCTCGACCATGACGTCCGGGTACTCGCGCTGGTAGCGGGCCAGCAGGTCCGCGTCCCCGGCCAACCGGCCGTCGAACTCGGGGCGTTGGCGCACCGCGAAGGAGAGCACCCGGTGCCGCTCGCCCCCGGCGCTGACCAGGCAGGCGGCCGCGCCCTCGGCGAAGATGCCGGTCTCCGGCACCACCTGGGCGTCCCTGGTGAAGGTCTTCTCCCCCGCCAGGACCAGCGCGAGCGCCGCCGGGTCGGGTTCGGACGCCAGCAGCCGGCCGGCCAGGTCGATGGCCAGCAGGCCCACCGCGCAGGCGTGGTGGGTCACCGTGAAGGCGTTGGCGTGCCCGAGGCCGCGCGCGGCGAGCAGCTCGTGCAGGGGGTTGAGCGGGTGGGGCACCGCCACCGGCATGCTGCGGGCGTGGATCACGAAGCGGATGTCGCGTTCGCGTCCGCGCAGTTCCGGCAGGCCGTCGAGGGCGGCTTCGAGCAGGTCGGGCAGCGTCCCGGTCGGATCCAGGCGCAGCTGGTCCAGGCCGTGGAAGCGGCGGAAGAGACGGAGTTGACGTGGGGTCAGGCCGATGCGCTCGCCCACCGCCTCGATGGGGACGGCGTGCGGGGGGAGGTGGACGGCCACTGCCTCCAGTGCGGTCACCCGGGCTAGTATTCCGACGCCCGCCGGGTCGCACAAGTGATCTCGAATCCGAGTCCGGACCCGGCACCGTCGTCGAACCCCTCTCGCGACCGCGTTCCCGGAAGCCGTCAACTGCGCTCCGCTGCGGCCGCGTTCACCTCCGCGCCGTCGAGCAGGTGGGAGATCCCCCGTGTCGCATCCCGAACCCCCGTCCTCCGCCGTGCCGCTGGATCCGGAGCTGGTCGCCCTCGTGGTCGAGGTGGCCGGCGCACCGCCCGGCTGGGCCCGCCACGTCACCCCGGACGCCCGGCTGGACGGCGACCTGCTGCTGGACGAGGCCGAACTCGCCGCGCTGGCCGGGCGTCTGCGCGAGCACTTCGGCCCGGCTGCCGACCTGGCCGCGCTGCGCGCCGGGCTGGACCTGGCCGGCCTGGAGGCGCTGACCGTCGCCGACCTGCAGCGACTGCTCCCCGAGGAGGGCGCCCGGTGACCCGGTTCCTGCTGGTGATGCCCCCGCTGACCGGACACGTCAACCCGGCCGCGGGCATCGCCGCCGAACTGGCCGCGCGCGGCCACGACGTCGCCTGGACCGGTACGGAGTCGGTGCTGCGCCCCCTGCTCGGCGGTGACGCCCGCGTGCTGGGCACCGGCACCCGGGCGTTCCGGGCGCAGGGCGGGCACGGGCTGGCCGCGCTGCGCTCGCTCTGGGAGGGCTTCATCGTCCCGTACGCACGGTTCACCGCGAAGCCGCTGGACGCGGTCGTGCGGGAGTACCGGCCGGACGTGCTGCTGGTGGACCAGCACACCCCGGCAGGCGCGCTGGTCGCGCACCGGCACGGCCTGCCGTGGGCGAGCTTCGCGCCCGGGGCGATGGAACTGGGCCGCCCCTACCGTGCGCTGCCGCAGGTCGAGGCGTGGATGACCGGGCTGCTGCGCGGGCTGTGGGAGCGTGCCCGGCTGCCCGGGGCGGAGTACGTCGACCCGCGCTTCTCCCCCGCGCTGGTGCTGGCCACCACCGGTCCGGCGCTCACCGGCCGCGCCGCACCGCCGCACCACGCGCAGGTCGGGCCGGTGATCGCGGCCCGGCCGTACGATCCGGGGTTCCCGTGGGAGCGGCTGCTGCCGGGCCGGCGGCGGGTGCTGGTCACCATGGGGACGCTGGCCGGGGAGCTGGGCGCGGACTTCCTCGCCCGGGCCGTTCGGGCGCTGGAGCTGTGCGGCGAGGACGTGCAGCCGGTGTTCGCGGCGCCGCGCGGGCTGCTGCCCGCGCTTCCGGCGCGGGCGGTCGCGGTGGACCGGGCGCCGGTCGCGGCACTGATGGCGCGCGGCGAGCTGGACGCGGTGCTGTGCCACGGCGGGATGAACACCGTGGGCGAGGCCCTGGCGCACGGATTGCCGCTGGTCACCGCGCCGATCCGGCACGACCAGCCGTTCGTGGCCGCGCAGGTGGCGGCGGTCGGGGCCGGGCTCCGGGTGCCGTTCGCCAGGGTCACCGCGGAGCGGCTGGCGGAGGCGCTGGGGACCGTGCTGGAGGCAACGGCCCATCGGGAAGCGGCGGTTCGGGTCGGGACGGAACTGCTGGCCGGAGGCGGTGCGGTGGCCGCCGCGGCCCGGCTGGAGGCACTCGGCTGACCGCCTCGGCCGGGAAGTCCCCTTAGCAGAAACGGAGATCACACGTCCATTGGTCTAGGCCATTGTTTCCGGGTGGGAGTTCACCCTAGGGTGTCGCAGCAGCACCGCCCTCCGCAGGTGCCGAGCACCGCCTTCCCGGGTGCCGTGGCAGCCCATCCCCGTACGGGAGTTCCGGTTGATCGAGACCACGGGACTGCGCAAGTCCTACCGCAAGAAGACCTCCCGCCGCAGCGGCGACAGCCGGAGCGTCGACGCCGTGCGCGGCATCGACCTGGCCGTCGCCGCCGGCGAGATCTACGGCTTCCTCGGCCCCAACGGCGCCGGGAAGACCACCACCCTGCGCATGCTGGCCACCCTCATCCGCCCCGACGACGGCCGCGCCGTCATCGCCGGGGCCGACCTCTTCACCGACCCGGCCGGGGTCCGCCGCCGGATCGGCTACGTCGCCCAGGGCGGCGGCACCACCGACAACGTCAGCGCCCGCGAGGAGCTGGTGCTGCAGGGCCGGATGTACGGCGCGGCCAAGGCCCAGGCCGTCCGGGCCGCCGAGGACGCGCTCAAGGCCTTCGACCTCGGCGAGTTCGGCGACCGGCCGTGCGCCACCTACTCCGGCGGCCAGCGCCGCCGGGTGGACATCGCCCTCGGGGTGATCCACCGCCCCCGGGTGCTGTTCCTGGACGAGCCGACCGTCGGGCTGGACCCGTCCGGCCGGGCGCACGTCTGGGAGGAGATCCGCCGGCTGCGCACCGAGGGCATGACCGTCGTGGTGACCACCCACTACCTGGACGAGGCCGACGCGCTCTGCGACCGGGTCGCCATCGTCGACCACGGCCGGGTGGTGGCCGAGGGCACGCCGGAAGCGCTCAAGCGGGAGATCTCCGGTGACGTCGTCCTGCTCGGCCTGGCCGCCGGGGAGGGCGCCGTCGAGCGGGCGGCCGAGGTGCTGCGCCCGCAGCCGTACCTGCACAGGCTGGAGCCGGACGGGGACCGGGGGCTGCGGCTGTACCTGGAGGACGGCGCCGCGGCCGTCCCCCGGCTGCTGCGCGCCCTGGACGCGGCCGGCGTGACGCCCGGCACCGTCCAGCTCCAACGGCCCAGCCTGGACGACGTGTTCCTGGCCCGCACCGGACGCTCGCTGCGCCAGGCCGGCCCTGCGGCCGACACCCCATGACCCGCCGCCACCCTGCCCCGTCCGACCCCCTGGGGAGACCGTGAAGCTCGCCCGCGACACCTGGCTGGTCTTCCAGCGCCAGCTGCTGCTGATGATCCGCACCCCGGTCTGGATCGCCGTCGGCATCATCCAGCCCCTGTTCTACCTCCTGCTGTTCGCCCCCCTGCTGAAGAAGGTGCTCGCCCCCGAGGGCGCGAACAGCTACGCCGACGCCTACCAGGTGTACGTGCCGGGCCTGTTGGCGGTGCTGTGCATCTTCGGCGGGCTGTTCACCGGCTTCAGCCTGCTCGGCGAACTCAAGGCCGGGATCATCGAACGCTCCCGGGTGACCCCGGTGAGCCGGCTCGCGCTGCTGCTCGGACGGGCGCTGCGGGAGATGGTGGCGCTGCTCGTGCAGGCCGTCCTGATCACGCTGATCGCGCTGCCGTTCGGCCTGCGGGTGAGCCCGCTGAACCTGCTGCTCGCCTACCTGCTGCTGGGGCTGCTGGCGCTGATGACCTCGGCGATCTCCTTCGGCATCGCCCTGATGGTCCCGGCCGATGCGGCGATGGCGCCGGTGGTCAACACCATCGCGCAGCCGATCGCGCTGCTGTCCGGGGTGCTGCTGCCGCTCACCCTGGCGCCGCAGTGGCTGCAGCAGCTCGCCCGGTGGAACCCCTTCTACTGGGCGGTGGAGGGCATGCGCGCGCTGTTCTCGGGGCACGCCGGGGACGCCGCGGTCTGGCAGGGGCTGCTGGTGGTCGTGGTGATGACCGCCCTGGCGGTGTACTGGTCGGCCCGGCTGTTCTCCACCCGGGTGCGCTGAACCCGGGCGCGCCGGGCCGGGCCGCGCTGAGCCCGGCCCGGAGACGGCAGAGGAAGGGGCCCGGCTCGCCATGAGCCGGGCCCCGTGGGCGTGCGTGCGCTCAGGAGGCGTGCACGCCCATGCCGCGCACCCGCTCAGGAGCCGATGAACGCCGCCAACTTCGCCACACCGTCGATGATCTGAGCCTGCGTCAGTGAACTGACGGAGAGCCGAAGACGGTGCTCGCCGCCGCCGGCCGGGTAGAACGGCGCCATCGGTGTCCACAGCACCCCGTGGTCGCGGGCGCAGCGCTCCATCGCCGCGTCGTCGGCGGTGAAGGGCACGGTCAGCACGGCGAAGAAGCCGCCGTCCGGCCGGTTCCAGGAGACGCCCAGGCGGCGCCGCTCGGAGGCCGGGAAGTGCCGGTCCAGCTCCCGCAGCAGGGTGTCCAGGCCGGCCGCGTAGTGCGCCGTGGCGCGGGCGTTGGCGGCGCGCAGACGGCAGTCGTGGGCCAGCAGCATTCCGCCGATGACGCCCTGGCTGAGCGCGGGCGTGTTGACCGTCGTCATGCTCTTCAGCTTGGCCAGCTCGTCGGCGAGCAGACCGCTGCGCCCGCCGGGGCCGACCACCTCCTGGTCGGCGACCACGTAGCCGAGCCGGGCGCCGGGGAAGCAGGTCTTGGCGAAGGACCCCAGGTGGACGACCTGGCCGCGGCGGTCCAGCGCCTTGAGCGTGGGCCGCAGGCCCGGGGTGCGGGCGAAGAAGCCGTACGGGTTGTCCTCGATGACCAGGACGTCCTCCTCGGCGGCCGTCTCCAGCAGCCGGGTGCGGGCGTCGACCGGCATGCTGGTGCCGGAGGGGTTGGCGAAGTCCGGGACGACGTAGAGGGCGCGCGGGCGGCGTCCCTCGGCGCGGACGGCCCTCGCGGCTGCGAGCACGGCCTGCGGGTCGGGCCCGCCGTCCGGGCCCTCGGGGACCGGCCGGGTGGTCAGGTCGAGCAGCCGCGCGGCACCGGTGACGCCGACGTAGCAGGGCGAGCTGACCAGCAGGACGTCGTCCGGGCCGGCGCAGAGCGCGCGCAGGGTGAGCAGCATGCCCTCCTGGGCGCCGACGGTGAGCACCAGGGACGCGGGGTCGACGGTCAGGCCCTCGTCGTTGGCGAGGGTGCGGGCCACCAGGTCGGCGATGATGCCCTTGGTGGGGCCGTACTGGAACAGCGTGCTGCGCACGGCGTCCCGGTCGAGCCCGCGCTCCGCGAGGTGGGCGAGGAAGCGCTCAAGGTGGGCCGGGACGTCCTCGGGCTCGAAGAAGCCCTCGTAGGGGCGGCCGGGGGCGAAGGAGACGGCCCCGGGGTAGCGGGTGGTGACCTCGTTGAGGAAGGTCATCGCGTCCAGCAGCGGGTCCGCGAGGGAGGCGTGCAGGTCTTCCAGCCGGAGCCTCACCGCAGGGCCTCCCGCAGCCGGCCGGCGGCGTGCGCCTGGGCTTCGGCGGCGGCGTCCAGGGTGCCGGTCATGGCGAAGAAGCCGTGCGGCACGCCCTCGTAGCGGCGCAGTTCCACCGGGACCCCGGCGGCCCGCAGCGCCTCGGCGTACTGCTCGCCCTCGTCGCGCAGCGGGTCGTACTCGGCGGTGAGGACGGTCGCGGGCGGCAGGCCCGCCAGGGTGGCGGCGCGCAGCGGGGAGGCGTACGGGGAGGCGCCGTCGGCCGGGTCGGCCAGGTAGTGGCCCCAGTACCAGGCGACCGAGCGGCGGTTGAAGAACAGCGGGTCGTCGTGTGCGCGCAGCGAGGGGGTGTCGGCGCCGTGGTCGGTGTTGGGGTAGACGAGCAGTTGGTGGCGCAGGGCGGGGCCGCCCTCGGCGCGCAGCAGGAGGGTCAGGGCGGCGGTGAGGTTGCCGCCGGCGCTGTCGCCGCCGACCGCCAGGCGCTCGGGGTCGAGGCCGAACTCCTCGGCGCGTTCGACCAGGTGCCGGAGCGCGGCACGGCAGTCGTGCAGGGCCGCGGGGAAGGGGTGTTCGGGGGCGAGCCGGTAGCCGACGGACGCGGTGACGCAGCCGACGGCGTTGGTGAGGCGGCGGCAGACGGCGTCGCTGGTGTCGGGCGAGCCGAGGGTCCAGCCGCCGCCGAACAGGTAGAGCAGGGCGGGCAGTGGGCGGCCGGGCGGTTCGGGGCGGTACAGGCGCAGGGCGAGTTCGCCGCCGGGGCCCTCGATGCGGTGTTCCTCGACGGCGGCGACCGGTTCGGGGGTGCCGGCCGCGGCGCGGATGTCGGCGAGGTCGGCGACGCGGGCTTCGGCGAGGGTGAGGGTGTAGAGCGGCGGTGCGCCGCTGCTCGCGCGCCGGGCGCGCAGGGCCTCGGCCTGGGGGTGCAGGGGCATGGGTGGTCCCGTTCTGGAGCGGGGGGTCGGTGGTCGGCGGACGGTTCGGGGGTCGGCGGACAGCGGACGCTTCCGGGGTGGTCAGCGGTCGGCCTCGACGTAGATCGTCTCGTCGGTGCGGAACGCCGTGTCGAGGTCGGCGACGTCCGGCCGGGCGCCCTGCCGGTAGGCGCAGGGGCGGATCCGCTCGGGCGCGAAGCCGGCCAGGGCGAGGACGTGCCGCAGCTCGTCCAGGTCGTAGATCCACTGGTGGCCGTAGTGGCGGAAGATCTGGTTGACCAGGAAGGCCGGGCGGGCCGGCATCGGCGGGCCGAAGCCGAGGGTGGTCAGGCGTCGGCGGTGCTTGGCGAGGAAGCCGTCGCCGGTGGCGTAGCCGACCAGGTAGCGGGCGAGGTCGGGGGTGGTCAGGCGCAGGACGCCGCCCGGGCGTAGCACCCGGCGGGCCTCGCGCAGCCAGCCGACCGCGACGGGCATGGTGACGTGCTCGATGAGGTGCTCGGCGTACACCCAGTCGACGCTCGCGTCCGCGAAGGGCAGCGGCTCGGAGATGTCGAGCCGGAGGAACCAGCGGTCGCCGTCGACGCGGTACAGGGTGCCGGGCTCGGCGGTGGCCTGCGGGCCGCCTCCCGGCGAGGTGCACAGGGCGGCGAGGTCGGTTCCGAGGCCCTGCGGGTGGGCGGTCCGGAACGCGGCGAACTCGATTCCGGTGAGGCCGAGTTCGCGGAAGTCCGCGTGGTCGTGCGGCAGCCCGCCGGGGTGCGCTTCGAGCGTGTCGCAGGTGGCGACCTGCGCGCTGAAGGCGTCCAGGCGGGTGGCCAGGCCGTCGGGATCGTCCCAGTCCCAGCCGGGGAATCGGGCACTCTGATCGGTCATCCGGGTCTTCCTCTCGAAGGTACGTGGCGCGGGTGCCGCGCGGTTCAGCCCGGGGCGCAGGGCCAGGGGGCGAGGGTCGTGCGGTCCAGGTCGGCGAGCCGGGGGCGGCCCAACAGGGCCATGGTGTGCTCCAGTTCCTCGCGCAGCAGGCCGAGCACGCGGTGGACTCCGGCTTCGCCGTCGGTGGCGAGGCCCCAGAACGCGGGACGGCCGACCAGCACGGTGCGGGCGCCGAGGGCGAGGGCGACGGCGATGTCCGCGCCGGTGCGCACGCCGCCGTCGAGCAGCACAGGCAGGTCGGCGGGGACGGCGTCGACGACCTCGGGCAGGGCGGCCAGCGCCGGTACGGCTCCGTCGAGTTGGCGTCCGCCGTGATTGGAGACCAGGACGGCGTCGGCGCCGTGCTCGACGGCGAGCCGGGCGTCCTCGGCGGTGAGGATGCCCTTGAGGACCAGCGGCAGCCGGGTGCGTTCGCGCAGCCAGGCGAGGTCGCCCCAGCTCAGGGTGGGGTCGAACTGCTCGCGGGCGTGCTCGGCGATGCCCGAACTGCCCTTCGCGGCACGGTGGCTGGCCGTCATCAGGGCCGGGTCCAGGTTGACCGCGCGGACGGTGGGCGGGACGGCGAAGCCGTTGCGCAGGTCGCGCAGCCGGCGGCCGATCCGGGGGGCGTCCACGGTCAGCACCAGGGCGTGGTAGCCGGCGGCCTCGGCGCGTTCCACCAGGTCGGCGAGGACGGCGCGTTCGCGCAGCCAGTACAGCTGCAGCCAGAGCGGGCCGGTGGTGGCCCCGGCGATCTCCTCCAGGGTGCGGCTGGCGAACATCCCGGCGACCAGCAGGGCGCCGGCGCGGCCGGCGGCGCGTGCGGTGGCGGTCTCGCCCTCCGGATCGACCAGGCGGTGGTAGGCCATCGGGGCGATGCCGAGCGGGAGGGCGAGCGGTGCGCCGAGCAGGGTCAGCGCCGGGTCGCAGTCCGAGACGTCGACCAGGGTGCGCGGGCGCAGCGCATAGCGCCCGAACATCTCCCGGTTCGCCGCCAGGGTGCGTTCCGCCCCGCTGCCGCCTTCGATGAAATCCCAGATTTCCGGGGAAAGTTGTTCGCGCGCCGTGCGCTCGATCCCGGCCAGAGTGAGTACTCCCACGGGCGTTCCTCGTTCCCGGACGGCCACGCGCGGGCCGCTCCCGGTTCGGCAGCGTAGGAGCAACGGCCACATTGGTATAGACCTTGATTTGACCAAACGTCTGTGCCATGGTCTGGCAACGGAATTGACCGCTTTGGTTGTGAACGGCGTTCATGTCAAATCCCCTCTCTTGTGTGGAGCCGCGTTGACCGGCTTTTCCTCTCCACTTCCGCCTTCCGCGGCACCGCCGCACCCCGACGCACCGGACGACTGGGTCGACCGCCTGCTGCTGGCCGGCCCCGGCGGCGAGGAGTGCCTGCACCTCGGCGCGCCGCTCGACCGGGACGCCCTGCGCGCCCTGGTCGACGAGCAGTCCGTACGGCTGGCGACGGCCGGGCTGGGCCCCGGCGGGACGGCGGCGCTGCGGCTGCCGCCCTCGGTGGCGTTCGTCGCGGTGCTGCTGGCATGCTGGCGGCTCGGCGCCCAAGTCGCCCTGCTCGACCACCGGTTGACCGACCACGAGATCGACGCGGCGGTCGCGCGGCTGGCCCCGCAGGTGCTGGTAGGCTCCGCCCACCGGCCCGCGGCGGCACTGCGCGGCTTCTCCGAGGTGGAGCCGGTGGCCGTCCCGCTGCCGGACGGACGACTGGCCCGCACCGGGCACGCGTTGATCCAGCTCAGCTCCGGATCGACCGGCCCGGCCAAGGTCATCGCCCGGAGCGCCGGCGACCTGCTGCGCGAACTCGACTGCTACCGAAGGCTGGTGGAGTTCCCCGGCGAGGGCGAACGGGTCGTCCTGCTCTCCTCGGTCGTGCACGTTCTCGGCCTGGTCGGCGGGCTGCTCAACGGCCTGCACGCCCGTGCCGCACTCACCGTGCCGGAGCGGATGACGGCGGCGGGCATCCTCGCCGCAGTCGCCGGCTCCGACCGGCCGACCACCGTCATCGGAGTGCCGTTCCACGCCGAATTGCTGGCGGGGACGGTCGCTCCCCCGCCGCTGCCGCGGCTGCGACGGATGATCGTCGCGGGCGAACTGGTCCGCCCGGGCCTGCCCGCGCTGTTCACCGAGCGCTACGGCGTCCCGCTCGGCACCATGTACGGCATGACCGAGACCGGGGTCATCGCCACCGACCTCGACGGCACCCTCCACCCGGCCAAGCGCCCCGTCCACGGGATGCGACTGCGCCTGGTGGAGGGCGAGTTGCAGCTCTCCGCGGCGTCCTCCCCGTACCCCGGCCTGGACGATCCGACGCGCTGGTCGGACGGCTGGCTGCACACCCGGGACGCCGCCGGGCTGGACGGGAGCGACGGTCTGGTCACCGTGCTCGGCCGACTCGACTCCCAGGTGTCGATCGGCGGTCTGAAGGTCGACCTCACCGAGGTCGAGCAGACCCTCACCGCACTGCCCGGGGTACGCGAGGCCGTGGTCGTCTTCGACGACGGCGCGATCGAGGCCTACCTGGCCACCGAACCCGACGCCGACCTCGCCCTGCTCCACGCCGGACTGGAGCGCCGCCTCGCCGCCTACAAGCGGCCGCGCCGCCTCGCCCTGCTCCCCGTCCTCCCCCGCACCTCCACCGGAAAGCTGCTGCGCGACCCGGCCGCCCTGCGCGGCTCCGCCACGGCCGGCGCGGCCGCCGCGCGCTGACCCGGCGCCCCGCCGCGCACCTCCGCACGTACGCACCAGAACCCCGACAAGGAGCCACCACCATGCAGGACCGCATCCGCGCGTTCGTCCTGGCCGCCCTGACCGACATGCAGTACGACGTCTCCGAGGCCACCGGTGACACCGACCTCGGCCCGGCCGGGCTGGACCTCGAATCCCTCGCGCTGGCCGACCTCTCGGTGCAGGTCGAGGACGAGTTCGGGATCAAGTTCGACCTGGACGAGATGGAGACCACGGCGCTGATGACCCTGGACGAGTTCACCGCCGACGTCGCCCGGCGGATCGACGCCCTCGCCGCCACCTCCGGCAGCGCCGCGTGACCGGCACCCCGCGTCCGGACGACCTCCCGGAGCGGGCCGAGGTGCTCACGATGCTGGCGGCGTTCGGGCAGCGCGCCGCCGACACCGTGCCCGAGGAACTGGGATCACTCGAACTCACCTGGCTCGTCGCCGAGTTCGAGCAGCGCTACGGCCTGCAGCTGGACCTGGACGACGAGCGCTTCGGCGCGGTGCGGACGGTCGACGACGCGACCGCCCTGCTGCGCGACGCCGTTCTGACCGAACGCGCCGTCCTGAGCGAGCGCGCCGTCCTGGCCGAACGCGCCGGTCCGGCCGAGCCCACGGGCGCCCGGCCGTGAGCGGCGCCGCCACGGGCGCAGGACCTCCCGGGCCGCTGGGCCGGGCGGGGCCGGTGGTCACCGGTGTCGGCGTGCTCAGCGCCGCCGGGCGCGGGCTCGCCGCGCTCACCGAGGCCGCCGCGCACGGCAAGGCCACGTTCGGCCCGGTCACCCGCTTCGACGTGCGGGCCCGCCGGACCAAGCGGGCCGCGCTGCTGCCCGACGCCCTGCTGTCCGGTGCAGCACTGCCGAGCGCGCCGCCGACCAGCCCCCCTGCGCCCGGCTCCGGGCCGGCGCCCGCCTCGCCCGCCCCGGCCGTGGCGGTGCTCGACGCGATCGCCCAGGCCTGCCACCAGGCCGGCCCGGGCGCCACCGAGGGCACCGCACTGCCCGTCCTGCTCGCGCTGCACAGCGACGAGCGGACCCGCGCCACCGTCGACGCGGTGGCCGCCGGGCTCCGCGCCGGCCGGACGGCCGCGGGCGTCAGCCGGGTGTACACCGGCGCCTGCGTCGCCGCCGCGACCGCCGTCGCCGACGCCGCCGCGGCGGTGGCCACCGGACGGCACGAGCGGGTCCTGGTCGCGGCCGTCCACCTGGTCGAGCCGGGCGTGTTCGCCGTCTTCGACGCCGGGCGCGCACTGGCCCGCGACGGCGAGCTGCGCCCGTTCAGTGCCGGACGGACCGGCACCCTGCTGGGCGACGCGGCCGCGGCCGTCGTGGTCGAGGCCGCTGCGGCCGCCGAACGCCGCGGTGCGTCCGTGCTCGCCCGGCTGGCCGGCTGGGGCCGGGCCGGCGACGCCCACCACGTCTGCCGCCCCGAACCGGACGGCACCGGGGTGGCCCGAGCGATCGAGGCCGCGCTCGCCCGCGCGGGCGTCGCACCGGCCGAGGTCGGCTACGTCAACGCCAACGGCACCGGATCCCCCCTGGCGGACCTGGCCGAGGCCCGCGCCCTGCGGCGGGTGTTCGGCCCGCACACCGGGCACCTGCCGGTCAGCTCCAGCAAGTCCGTGCACGGGCACGCCCTGGAGGCCTCCGCCCTGCTCGAACTCGCCGTCCTCGTCGGCGCGTTGGGCGCCGGCAGACTTCCGGTCAACGCCGGCTGGCTCGGCCCCGACCCGGACGTCGGCCTGGACCTCGTCCTGGACGGCCCGCGCACCGCCCGCCCCGCCCACGCGCTCAGCCTCAACTCCGCCTTCGGCGGCGCCAACACCGCGCTGCTGCTGGCCCCGGGATGACACCGACACCACCATGACCACCGCTGCCGACCACACCCACGGCCTGCGGGTCCTCGCCGAGGCCCGCCGCCCCTCCCCCGGCCTGACCGGGCCACCGCCACCGCTGCCCGGCTTCGCGGCCTCCGGCTTCAACCCGCTGGTCGCCGACACCGCCGACCGCTGCCTGCGCGAGCACCACGGCCCGCCACCCGCCCCCGGGCGGACGGCCCTGCTGCTGGCCAGCGCGAGCGGCGACCTCGCCACCGCGCGGGCCATCGAGCAGAGCGCCGAACCCGGCCGACGGACCGGCCCGCTGCTGTTCTTCCAGTCCAACCCCAACGCCGTCCTCGGGCACATCGCCGCCCGCTGGGGCCTGACCGGCCCCGTCGTGGCGATCTGTCCGACCGCCGCCGAACCCGGCCGCGTCCCGGCGGAGGCGTACGAACTCGCCGCACTGCTGCTCGCCGACGGCGACGCCGACCGGGTGCTGGTCGTCGGCGCCGAGCAGACGCCCGACGGCGACCACGCCGCGGCCGTCCTGCTCGCGGGCCCGACGGCCTGAACCCGCCGAACACGCCCCGAACGTCCTGAACCCCCGCCCGCCTTGCACGACCCCGAACGCCCGGAACGAGCTGCACCCCCTGCACGCCCCGAGCAGTCCCGAGCGCCCCTGCCGCCCGCGCGCGGCCGACCGACGCTGCCATCCGATCAGCCGCCCGGGCCGTCCAGCGGCCCCGAGGGAGGGATCCACCCCCGTGACCATCCGCAGTCTCCGCACCCTGCTCGCGGACGACCCCGACGTCGGCGCCGGCAACGTCCTGACCGCCCGGATCGCGCTCGGGCAGGACGTCGACGAGCCGCTGCTCACCTTCGACACCCCGGTGGACGACCACCCGGCCTGGCAGCCGCTCACCCTGCGCGAGCTCGACCGGGCGGTCCGGGCCCGGGCCGCCGCCCTGCACGCGCTCGGCGTCACCCGGCGCGACCCGGTCGTGGTCTACGCGAGCGACGCCGCCGACCACGTGCTGGCCTTCCTCGCCCTGGCCCGGCTCGGCGCCGTCCCCGCCCTGCTCAACCCGAACCTGGACGGCGAGCGCGCCGCCCGCTACATCTCCCGCCTCGGCGCGACCGGCGTCCTCGCCGACCCGGCCCACCTCGCCCTACTGGCCGGCCACGAGCCCGGCGCTCCCCTGCTGCCCGAGATCGGCACCCTCGGCGCGGGCGACCCGGACGACGCCCCGGAGCCGTACCGACACTGGTCCGGCGATCCGGTGGCGATCACCCATTCCTCCGGCACGACCGGCCTGCCCAAGGCCGTCGTCCACTCGCATGCGAGCCTCTACGCGGCGATCCGCCACCGGCTGCGGCTGCCCCGCCCGCAGGGCCAGGACCGCATGCTCAGCGCCCTGCCCGCACCGCACGCCGCGACCCTGATCGCGCTCAACCTCGCGCTCAGCTCGCACACCCGGCTCGCCCTCCTGTCCCGGCAGTCCGGCGACGGCGTGCTGGAGGCGATCGAGCGGTGGCGGCCCACCGGGGTGGTCGGCTTCGCCGCCACCTGGGCCGACCTGGCCCGCCACGACCTCACCACCCGGGACCTCACCTCCGTCGCGCTCTGGTGGAACACCGGCGACTGCGCGCACGAGGTGCACATCCGCCGCCTGATCGCCACCGGCAGCCGGGAGACCGTCACCCGTGCGGGCCGCGCCCGCGTCCCCGGCTCGCAGTTCGTGGACGGCCTCGGCTCCACCGAGATGGGCCACTCGCACTTCTTCATCACCCACGGCCCCGGCACCGAGCGCTACGGCCGCTGCGTCGGCCGCCCGCACGCCTTCGTCGACTGCGCGGTGCTCGGCCCGGACGGCGAACCGCTAGGCCCCGGCGAGGTCGGCGAACTCGCCACCGCCTCACCGACCTTGGCGCTCGGCTACTGGAACGACTCGGCCACCACCTTCCGCACCCGGGTCCGCGGCCGCTTCCTCACCGGGGACCTGGTGTACCGGGACGAGGACGGCTACTACTACCACGTGGACCGGGCCGTCGACTCGGTCGAACTCGGCGACGGCGGAAGGCTGTTCACCGCCATGTCGGAGGAGCGGGTGCTGGCCGCCCACCCGGACGTGCTGGACTGCACAGTGGTGGCGTTCCGGGACGGCGAGCGGGTGGTCACCGACGTCCTGCTGCTCCTCGCCGAGGGCGCCGACCCGTCGATCGACCGCACCGGGGCCGTCCTCGCCGCCCTGGACGGGCCCACCGCCGCGACCGTCCGCCGGGTGTCGGTGGTCTCCGGCGACGACATCCCGCTCGGCCCGACCGGCAAGGTCCGCAAGGTCCTGCTGCGGCAGCGCCACCTCGCGGCGGTCGGCGCGTGACCGGCCGCGAGGGCGCCGTCGTCACCGGCATCGGCCTGGTCACCCCGCTCGGCCGCAAGCCCGCCGAGGTGTTCGAGGCGCTGACCGCCGGCCGCTCCGGCATCCGCGCCGTCCCCGAGGGCCACGCCGCGCACGGCTGGCTGCCCGCCGCCGGGATCGCCCCCGCCCTGGACGGCCGGGAGGTGCTGCCGCCCACCGAGACCCGCTGCGTGGACCGCTTCGTGCTGCTCGGGCTGGCCGCCGCGGACGACGCGCTCGCCGACGCGGGCCTGGTGGTCGGCCGGGACGCCGACCCGCACCGCACCGCCGTGGTGCTGGCGACGGGCGGCGGCGGGCTGGAGACCTTCGAGCAGCAGTCGCACCGCCGGCTGGAACGCGGCCGCCCCGGCGTCAGCCCGTACCTGCTGCCCGGCATGCTCTCCAACATGGCCGCCGCCCGGGTCGCCATCAAGCACGGCATCCGGGGGTACAGCTCCGCCGTGGTGACGGCCTGCGCGGCCGGCGCCCAGGCGATCGCCGAGGGCCTGCGGCTGATCCGGGCCGGCGACGCGGACGTGGTGGTGTGCGGCGGCACGGAATCCTCGCTGCACCCGACGATCGCCGCAGCCTTCACCAACGCCCGCGCACTGGCGCAGGGTTGGGACGAACCGGAGCAGGCGAGCCGGCCCTTCGACGCCCGGCGCAACGGCTTCGTGCTCGGCGAGGGCAGCGCGGTGCTCGTCCTGGAGAGCGCGGCGCACGCCCGGGCGCGCGGCGCCGGCGGCTACGCGGAGGTCATCGGCTGGGGCGCCTCCACCGACGCCCACCACCCGACCATGCCCCGGCCCGACGGCACCGGCGCCGCCGACGCGATGCGCGCCGCGCTCGCGAGCGCGGGCCTGGCCCCGGGCGACATCGACTACGTGAACGCCCACGGCACCGGCACCAAGCTCGGTGACGTGGCCGAGACCGCGGCCCTGCACGCCGTCTTCGGCGCGCACCGGCCCGCGGTCAGCTCCACCAAGGGCGCCACCGGCCACCTCCTGGGCGCCGCAGGCGCGTTGGAGGCGGCGGTGACCGCCCTGGCGGTGGCGAGGGGGACGCTGCCGCCCACACTCAACCTGACCGCCCCCGACCCGGCCTGCGACCTCGACCACGTCCGGGGCAGCGCCCGGTCCGCCCCGGTGCGCGCCGCGCTGAGCAACGCCTTCGCCTTCGGCGGCCACAACCTCAGCCTCGTCCTCGGCCCCGCCCGGGCCGGGGCCGCCGGATAGCGCGCCGGCCCACCGATCCACCACCTGCCATCCCTCCGGGGGGAGATCCCGATGTCCGTCCAGACCATCACCCACGCCGAGTTCCACTGCGCCGACGCCGACAAGACCGCGGCCGGGCTCTGCGCCGACTACGGCTTCACCGCCGACGCCCCGGCCACCGCGCCGGACGGCACCCGCACCGTCGAACTGCGCCAGGGCACCATCCGGCTGCACCTGGCCTCCGCCGCCGACCCCGAGCACCCGGTCGCCGACTTCGTCGCCCGGCACGGGGACGGCGTCGCCGTCCTCGCCCTGGGCTGCACCGACCCGCAGGCCGCACTGGAACGCGCCGAACGGCACGGTGCCCGCGTCCTGGACCGCGCCGGCGCGCTGATCGCCGGCTTCGGCGACACCGCGCTGCGCCTCGTCCCGCTGCCCACCGACGGGCCCGCCCCCGAGCCGAGCCTGCTGGAGGCGCTCGACCACGTCGCGATCTGCCTCCCGGCCGGCGAACTCGCCCCCGCCGTACGGTTCTGCGAGGCCGCGCTCGGATTCCACACGATCTTCGAGGAGCACATCGAGGTCGGCGAGCAGGCCATGGACTCCAAGGTGGTGCAGAGCCCCTCCGGCGCGGTCACCTTCACCCTGATCGAACCCGACACCGGCCGCCGACCCGGCCAGATCGACGAGTTCCTGGCCGCCCACGGCGGCGCCGGCGTGCAGCACCTCGCCTTCAGCACCCACGACATCACCACCGCCGTCCGGACCGTCCGCGCGCGCGGCGTGGAGTTCCTGACCACCCCGGGCGCCTACTTCGACGTCCTGGCCGAGCGCTTCGGCGAGACGGCCATCCCGGTGGAGACCCTGCGCGACCTGCACGTCCTGGTCGACCAGGACCACGGCGGCCAGCTGTTCCAGATCTTCGCCCGCTCGACCCACCCCCGGCGCACCTACTTCCTCGAACTGATCGAGCGCCAGGGCGCCGGCACCTTCGGCACCGCGAACATCAAGGCCCTGTACGAGGCCATCAAGCGGCACAGCTCCGCCGCCTCCGCCTGACCACCCCGCACCCCCGAAGGAGGCCCGACCATGACCACGACCGCCGAGTTCCGGCTCACCGAGGCCGAGCGCGCGCTGCTGCCCACCCCCGACGAGGTCGCCCACTACCGCGAGCACGGCTGGTACCTGTCCCGCCGGCTGTTCGGCGACGAGGAGCTGGACACCCTGCAGGCCGCCACCGAGCTGTACTACGCCGGCCACCGCGACCGCGAACTGCCCGTCCGTCCGCCCAGGTTGGCGTCCTGGCAGCCCTCGGACGGTCCCGTCCAGCGGCACAACGACTACGTCCACTACGAGAGCGATGCGATCGGCGCCGTCCTGCGCAAGCCGCTGGTCGGCGCGGTGGCCGCGCTGCTCGCCGGCACGGAGGAGATCCGGATCTTCCAGGCCACCCTGATCTACAAGCCGCCGGTGCCCGGGGAGCCCAGCAACCGGGTGCCGTGGCACTTCGACAAGCACTACTGGCAGACCTGCACCTCGCAGGAGATGCTCACCGCCTTCATCCCCTTCCACGACTGTCACGAGGAGAACGGCACCATCACCATGGTCGACGGCAGCCACCGCTGGCGGGAGCTGCCCTCCGGCGAGGACTCCACCCGGCACTTCGCCGACCGCGACCGCTCCGAACTGGACGGCATCCTGGCCGCCAACGCCGCCCACAACGGGCAGCAGGTGACCAAGGTCCCGATGCCGATCCCGCGCGGCCACATGTCCTTCCACCACTGCCGCACCTACCACGGCAGCGGCCCCAACCTGGCCTCCTACCCGCGCCGCGCCGTCTCGCTGCACCTGCAGGACGCCGCCAACGAGTACCACCGGCACGACCGGGCGGACGGCAGCCCCGTGGTGTAC
Organism: Kitasatospora sp. NPDC085464; assembly: GCF_044541955.1. Taxonomy (NCBI): domain Bacteria; kingdom Bacillati; phylum Actinomycetota; class Actinomycetes; order Kitasatosporales; family Streptomycetaceae; genus Kitasatospora; species Kitasatospora sp. NPDC085464. The sequence continues at coordinate 114,605 of NZ_JBITTM010000006.1, read as the reverse complement.
AACCACGACGTCCTGGTGCGCCGCACCGCCGACGGCCGGCCGGACTACGCCGACCCGCGGTTCTGCCCGGCGGTCTGGCGGGGACGGCCGTGACGGCTCCCCCGGACACGGCCACACCGGCCGCAGCCCTTCCCGCGGAGGCGGTGCGCGCGCCGGGCGCCCCCGCCCCGCTCGGCACGCCCGCCGAGCGCTACCGGATGCTGCGGCTGATCCGCGGCTTCGAGGAGCTGGCGCTCGGCCTGGTGAAGTCCGGCGCGATCCCCGGCGGCATTCACCCGTACATCGGGCAGGAGGCCGTCGCGGTCGGTGTCTGCTCGGCGCTGGGCCCGGCCGACCGGCTCACCAGCACCCACCGCGGCCACGGCCATGTGCTCGCCCGGGGCGCCGCACCGCACCGGCTGCTCGCCGAACTCCTCGGCCGCGTCGACGGGTTGAACGGCGGCCGGGGCGGCTCCATGCACGCCGCCGACCTCTCCCTGGGCATCCTCGGAGCCAACGGCATCGTCGGCGCCGGCGCCCCGATCGCGGTCGGCGCCGCCTGGGCGGCCCGCCAGGAGCAGGCCGGTCGGCAGATGCAGGCCGCCCCGACGCCACAAGCCGACCCGCAGGCGCGGACCGGCCAGGAGCCGCCCGGGCGAACCCCGGTGGCAGTGGCCTTCTTCGGCGACGGCGCACTCAACCAGGGCGTGCTGCTGGAATCGCTCAACCTCGCCGCGATGTGGCGCCTGCCGGTGCTGTTCGTCTGCGAGAACAACGGCTACGCCACCACCCTGCCCGCCGCCACCGCCGTCGCGGGCAGCGCCACCGGCCGGGCGGCCGCCTTCGGCATCCCCGCCGAGGAGGTGGACGGCATGGACACCGAGGCCGTCCGCGCAGCCGCCCTGCGCGCCGTCGAGCGGGCGCGCGACGGCGGCGGCCCCGGCTTCCTGGAGTGCCGCACCTACCGCTACGAGGGCCACCACACCATGGAACGCCGGATGAAACTGCGCTACCGCACCCCCGAGGAGGTCGAGGCCTGGCGCGGGCGCGACCCGCTCCCCCGGGCCGCCGCCCTGGTCGACCCCGAGGCGCTCGCCGGGCTGGACCGATCGGTGGCCGAACAGCTCACCTCCGCCGAGGAGTTCGCGCTCGCCTCCGAGCACCCGGACCCGGCGGGCGCATCGGACCACCTGTACGCGGACGGGCTGCGGGCCCGGGCGGGAGCGACACCGTGACCAGGCTCTCGTACACCAAGGCGCTCAACCGGGCGCTGGCCGACGAACTCGCCGCCGACCCCGCGGTCTGCGTCTTCGGCGAGGACATCGGCGCCGGCCTGGCCGGGCCCACGCTCGGCCTGCTGGACCGCTTCGGCCCGGACCGGATCGTCGACACCCCGCTGTCCGAACAGGCCTTCACCGCGATGGCGGTCGGCGCCGCGCTGGCCGGCCGACGCCCGGTGCTGGAGTTCCAGATCCCCTCGCTGCTGTTCCTGGTCTTCGAGCAACTCGTCAACCAGGCGCACAAGTTCTCCCTGATGACCGGCGGCCAGGCGGCCGTGCCGCTGACCTGCCTGGTCCCCGGGTCCGGCTCCAGGGACGGCTGGGCCGGACAGCACTCCGACCACCCGTACAGCCTGTTCGCGCACGCCGGCCTGAAGACCGTGGTGCCCGCCACCCCGACGGACGCCTACGGGCTGCTGCGCTCGGCGATCCGGGATCCGGACCCGGTCGTGGTGTTCGCGCCCGCCGCCGCCCTGCCGGTGCGCGAGACCGTCACCCGGGAGCTCGCCCCGGTGCCGCTCGGCCGGGCCCGGATCCACCGCCCGGGCACCGACGTCACCGTGGTCGCCCTCGGGCACCTGGTGCACGACGCGCTCGCCGTGGCCGAGGAGGTCGCGCCGGACGTCTCGGTGGAGGTGTTCGACCCGCGCACCGTCCACCCCTTCGACTGGCAGGCACTGGCCGACTCGCTGCAGCGCACCGGCCGACTGGTGGTGATCGACGACTCCAACCGCAGCTGCGGCTTCGGCGCGGAGGTGCTGGCCACCGCCGCCGAGGAACTGCGCCTGATCGCCCCGCCGCGCCGGATCACCCGGCCCGACGGCGCCGTCCTGCCCTTCGCCCCGGCCCTCGACCGGGCCGTGCAGCCGAGCCGCGACCAGCTGCGGCACGCGCTGTACGCCGTCATGAAGCACCCCTGACCGGCCCCCGCCCCCGCAAGCCAGTGCCGCGACACCCCCGTGCCCGGCACACCCCGCGGCACCCCTGCAGCACCACGCGGGACACCCCCGCAGCACACCCCGTGACCGACAAGGAGCCCGCATGTCCGCCAACCGCTACCACTGGGACCGCTCCCACCCCGGACTGACCAGCCTGCAGCAGGCCATCGACCCGCTGCGCCGCGAGGTGGTCGGCCATTCCGTGTACGCGGCGCTCACCGACATCGAGCGCGTCCGCACCTTCCTGAACAGCCACGTCTTCGCCGTCTGGGACTTCATGTCGCTGCTGAAGAGCCTGCAGCGCGACCTGACCTGCGTCGAGGTCCCGTGGGTGCCCGGCGGCCCGACGGCCAGCCGGCGGCTGATCAACGAGATCGTGCTGGTCGAGGAGAGCGACGAGCTCGGCGAGGGCTACACCAGCCACTTCGAGCTGTACCTGGACGGCATGCGCCGGGCCGGCGCCGACCCGCGCCCGGTGGAGGCGTTCCTGGCCCTGCTGGGCACCGGGTCCGCCGTGCCGGAGGCGCTGAAGGCCGCCGACGTCCCGCAGCCGGCCGTGGACTTCACGAGCACGACCTGGTCCGTCATCGAGAACGCCCCGGTGCACTGCCGGGCCGCGGCCTTCGCCTTCGGCCGCGAGGACCTGATCCCCGAGATGTTCGCCCAGGTGATCGCGATCGACGACCCGGACGGCCTGCTCACCGTCTTCAAGGACTACCTGGCCCGGCACATCGAGGTCGACGGCGAGCAGCACACCCCGATGGCGATGCAGATGCTGATCGACCTGTGCGGCGACGACCAGGCCAAGTGGGACTCCTGCGCCGAGACCGTCCAGACCGCACTGCAGGCCCGCTCCCGGCTGTGGACCGGGATCGAGCGGTCCTTCCGGTAGCGTCCGGCGCCCGGACGGCGCTCAGATCACCTTCGGCAGCACGGCGGCCGACGCGGGCGGCTCGTCGGCCGCCGTCCGGAAGCGGTGCAGCGCCGCCCGGCCCTCCGCACCGCGGACCCGGGCGGCGAGCCGGGCCGGCAGCACCACCGTGGTCAGCCACCCCTCGCCGCGGAACCCCTCGACCGTCCAGCAGACCCACGGCAGCGGGTAGTTGGCGGCCGGACTGAAGAACACCGGGCGCTGCCCCTGGAAGCTGACCGCATAGGCGCCGAAGCGGCTCCAGTTGGAGAAGCTGAACCGGCGGGCCTGCGGGTCGAAGCCCAGCGGTACGCACTCGCGCAGCCGCGAGCGGCCGAGCGCGGCCAGGAAGCCGAGGTTGGCCCGGAGGTTGAGGTGCGCGGTCGGGAACTCCTCGACCGCCGCCCGCAGCGCGCCGGCCAGCGCCGCCGGGCCGTCCCCGGGCCGGTGCGGCACGTGCACCTCGCTCAGCAGGTTGCCCACCAGGGCGGGCGAGAGGCCGAGCCAGCGACGCGCGTTGACCGGGACGGTCAGCATCCGCTCGGCGTCGTCGCCGTCCAACTCCCGCAGGGTGGCGAGCAGATGCGCGCACAGCACGTCCCCGGCGGACAGCCTGCGCCCGGCCGCGGCACCGAACTCCGCGCGCATCCGGGCCACTTCGGTGTCGGTGAAGGCGATCTGCACGGTCCGGTTGGCGCGCGGCCCGGCCGCCACCTCGCGGGCCAGCAGCTCGGCCTCGGCGGGCGCGGGCACCCGGAACCCGGGCCGCCCGCAGTCCTCGGCGGGCAGCGCACCGTCCAGCAACTCGTCCTGGTCGGCGACGAGTTCGGCCTCCGGGAGCGGTTCCCCCTCGACCGCCGCCGACCAGATCCGCAGCAGCAGCATGAAGCTGTGCAGATCGCCGATCGCGTGGTGCCAGGAGCAGCCGAGCAGCGTCCCGCCGTCGGCGGTGCGGGTGACCCGGACGGTGAGCAGCGGGGCGCCGCCGGTGCGGGCGCCCGGTGCGTCCAGCCGGTCGACCAGTTCGGAGCCGGCCGCCGTGACCCGGCCCATCGCCTCGGCGAGCGTGCCGTCCACGGTGTAGACCTCCAGCGGCACGCCGGAGTCGTCACAGACCGCTTCCAGGACCCCGTCGACGGTGCGCAGCCGCCCGGCGAAGACCGGCACCCGTTCCAGGGCACGGGCCAGGCCGGCGGCGAGCCGGTCGTCGCCCAGCGGCTGCTCGAAGCAGAGCACGACCGAGACGGCGAGGTCGGCGAGCATGGTGTCCATCAGGCCGCAGCGCAGCACCCGGCCGGTGGCGCGCCCGGCTCGGACGGTCCGGGATCGGCGCAACCGGGGCCAGATGCTCATGGGTTCCGTTCCGAAGCATTCGTTGACACCCTGCGACGCCCGGCACTCGCCGACGCCCGACGCCCGGCGACGCGCGGGCACGCCGAACGATAGTGCCACCACGGCACAGTGGTCCAGTCCAATCCTGTGGTCCGGGAAGGCCGTTCGCGCCCACCGGCGATAGAATTCCCAGCATGGGAGAGCGCGTCGGCGCACTCACCGCGCCACCCCTCGTCCTGGTCACCGAGACCGACTCCCAGCTGATCGACCCGACCCGGGCCTATCACGTCGGCCGCGACCCGACCAGTGAGATCGTGCTGGACGACCCCCGGGTCTCCTGGCACCACGCGATCCTGCGCGCCACCGACGGCCACTGGCTGCTGGAGGACGTCGGAAGCACCAACGGCACCTTCGACGACGGCCACCGGGTCAGCCGCGAGGACGTCGGCCCGGGCACCCGGCTGCGGTTCGGCGATCCGGCCGACGGCCCGTCCGCGACCTTCGCCGGCCTGCCCGCCCCGGCGCCGGACGAGCGCACGGTCCTGGTCGCCCCGGAGAGCTCCGGCGTCTTCCGAAGTCCGAGCGCCGTCCTCCAGCTGCCCGGCCGCACCGTGCGGATCGGCCGCTCGCCGGACAACGACCTGGTGCTGGACGACCTGGTGGTCTCCCGGCACCACGCCGAGCTGCGCGAACTGCCCGACGGCAGTCAGGAGATCGTCGACCTGAACAGCCACAACGGCACCTACCTCAACGGCCGCCCGGTCAAGCGCGGCCCGGTCGGCCCCGCGGACATCGTCGGCATCGGCCACTCCGCGCTGTGCCTGGTCGACGGCCGGCTGGTCGAGTACACGGACACCGGCGAGATCTCGCTGGACGTCCAGCACCTGGTCGTCCACGTCGGCCCGGACCGCCGGGTCCTGCTGGACGACGTCAGCTTCCCGCTCCCCGAGAAGACCCTGCTCGCGGTGGCCGGCCCCAGCGGAGCGGGCAAGTCCACGCTGCTCAACGCGCTCACCGGGCTGCGCCCCGCCGACCAGGGCACGGTGCTGTACGACGGACGCGACCTCTACCGCGACTACGCCGAGTTGCGCCGCCGGATCGGGCTCGTCCCGCAGGACGACATCCTGCACACCCAGTTGACCGTCCGCCGCGCGCTCACCTACGCCGCCGAGCTGCGCTTTCCCGGCGACACCGACCCGCAGGAGCGGGAGGCCAGAGTCCTGGAGGTGATCCACGAACTGGGCCTGGACGAACGGGCCGACCAGGTGATCGCCAGCCTGTCCGGCGGCCAGCGCAAGCGGGTCAGCGTGGCCCTGGAGCTGCTGACCAAACCGTCCCTGCTCTTCCTCGACGAGCCGACCTCCGGGCTGGACCCGGGCATGGAGCGCTCGGTGATGCGGATGCTGCGCGGGCTGGCCGACGACGGCCGCACGGTGGTCGTGGTGACACACAGCGTGCTGAGCCTGAACGTCTGCGACCGCCTGCTGGTGCTGGCCCCGGGCGGGCGGACGGCCTACTACGGGCCGCCCGGCGAGGCGCTCGACTACTTCGGTCAGGACGAGTGGCCGGAGGCCTTCGAGGCCTTCGAGAGCGACACCGAGGGCGTCGCCCGCGACCGCTACCGGGCCTCGTTGCAGTACCAGCGGTACGTGACGGCCGAGGCGGCCCACCCGCCGCACGACGCCGCGGCGTCCGCGCCGACGATCGGCCACGAGAAGCCGCAGAGCTGGCTCTCCCAGCTGGGCACGCTGGTGCGCCGGTACTCCGCGGTGCTCGCGGCCGACCGGCTGTTCCTCACCGTCATGATCGCGCTGCCGTTCATCATCGGCCTGATGTGCCGGGTGATGGCCGGCTCCCGGCTCACCGACGAGAACGCCATCAACTGCCTGCTCACGCTCTGTCTCGGCGGTGTGCTCACCGGCTCGGCCAACTCGGTGCGCGAGATCGTCAAGGAGCGCGCGATCTACCGGCGGGAACGCGTCGTCGGCCTGTCCAGATCGGCGTACCTGGTCTCGAAGGTGGTGGTCCTCGGGGCGGTCACGGTGGCGCAGGCCGCGGTGCTGACCGTGGTCGGCCTGGGCGGGGTCAAGCTCTCCGCCGAGCCCCGTCCGGGCTCCCCGCCGCCGGTGACGAGCGGTGTGCTGATGCCGCAGCTGCCCGAACTGATCATCGCGGTCGCGGTGCTCGCGTTCACGGCGATGATGCTCGGCCTGGTGGTCTCCGCCGCCGTCGACAAGGAGGAGACCACGATGCCGCTGCTCGTGCTCCTCGCCATCGTCCAGATCGTCCTCAGCGGTCTGATGCTCAAGCTGGTCGGCGTGCCCGGCCTGGAGCAGTTCGCCTGGCTGTTCCCCTCGCGGTGGGGCCTGTCCTCCATGGCCCGGACGGTCCAGTTGAACGGGCTGACCATCCCGTCCCCGATCACCGCGGACCCGATGTTCCGCCACGAGCGCACCGGCTGGCTGGTCGGGATGGGCGCGATGTTCGGCCTCTCGGTGGCGTACGGCCTGGTGGTGCTGGCCCTGCTGCGGCGGCACGAGCCCTCGGTGATGCGCAAGTAGCCCGGGGGCCGGCCCGGGCGCGGGCGTGCACCCGCGCCCGGCGCCGGGTCGGGCCGCCGCCGGTAGAGTGGGAACCGACCCTGTGGTGCGAGTCGTGCCGCGCGCGGCGGGGGTCGCGCGGCGGAGGAAATGTAGCCGCCCATGGACGAGTTCGTGTTCAGCCCCACCCACGTCGCCCCGCCGGGCGGACTGGCCTCCTGGACGGCCCCGGACCCGGCACGGCCGTCCGCGCGGTTCGACGCGCTGCTCCCGCTGCAGCTGCTCGGCCGCCAGGGCGACTGGGCGCAGGTCCTGTGCTCCAACGGCTGGAGCGCCTGGGTCGACGGCCGGCTGCTGGTCGCCCTGCCGCAGCCGCCGCCCGCCGCCGGGGGCCCGCCCGCCCGGACCGCCGATCCGCGCCCGGCGCTCGCCGAGGCGGAGGCCGCGCTGGCCCGCTACCGCGCCCTGCTGGAGGACCTCGCGGCCGGGACCCTCGACCTGGAGGCGTTCCGGGAGCGCACCCGCGGCCTGCGGGTGGGCCTGGTGGTGGACGGCGAGGCGCTCTGGGCCTTCGACCCGGTGCACGACCGCTGGTGCTTCTGCGACGGGCTGCAGCTGCAGACGTACGCGGCCACCGACCGGCAGCCGGCGCCCGCCGCACCGGAGCCCTCCCCGCGGCACACGCCGACGCCGGCACCGGCGCAGTCGCCCGCGCCCGGGGCGTCGCCGTCGCCGGTGGGCGGCCCGTACGCGCCCACCCAGGCCGGTGAGCCGTGACCTCCGCCGAGCAGCCGTCCGCCCCGAGCCTGCCCGCCGGCCTGGTCGGGCGGAAGGTCGCGGACTACCGGCTGGAGAGCGAGATCGGCCGCGGCGGCATGGCCGTGGTCTACCGGGCCAAGGACCTGCGGCTGCACCGGACCGTCGCGGTCAAGCTGCTGGCCCCCGAGCTGGCCCGCAACGAGGTGTTCCGGCAGCGCTTCATCCACGAGTCCGAGGCCGCGGCGGCGATCGACCACCCGCACATCATCCCGGTGTTCCAGGCGGGCGAGCACGAGGGCATCCTGTTCATCGCGATGCGCTACGTCGAGGGCGGCGACCTGCGCGCCCTGATCAACCGGGACGGCCCCCTCTCGGTCGAGCGCACCACCCGGTTGGCCCTGCAGATCGCCTCCGCGCTGGACGCCGCGCACGACCACGACCTGGTGCACCGGGACGTCAAGCCGGGCAACGTGCTGGTCGCCGCCGGCACGGACAGCGAGCACCCCGAGCACCTGTACCTGGCGGACTTCGGGCTCACCAAGAAGTCCCTGTCGCTCAGCGGGCTGACCAGTGTCGGCCAGATCGTCGGCACGCTGGACTACGCGGCGCCCGAGCAGATCTCCGGCCGGCCGCTGGACGGGCGCTGCGACCAGTACAGCCTCGGCTGCGTGGTCTTCGAGATGCTCGCGGGCACCCCGCCGTTCCGCCGGGAGAGCGACCTCGCACTGCTCTGGGCCCACCTCAACGACCCGCCGCCGGCGCTGGAGGAGCACCGGCCCGACCTGACGGCCGCGATGACGGCGGTGGTCGCCCGGGCGCTCGCCAAGACGCCCGAGGAGCGGTACGCGAGCTGCCTGCAGTTCATCGCCGAGCTGCGCGCGGCCACCACCGCGGCCGACGCCCCCGACGCGGCCCGGTGGGGCGGCGGCGGGCCGCCCACCCAGGTCGTCCCGGCGTTCGACCCGCGCGTGCCCCGCGCGGTGCCGGAGCCCCCCGCCTGGGCCTCGCCGGTCGTCCACCCGCCGCCCGCGTGGCCGTCCCCGTTCGCGTCCGGAGGGAGCCGCTCGTCATGGATGCCGTGAGCCAGGTCTTCGCCATGGTCGCCGCCGCGATCCACCTCGTCGCGTGGCCGCTGGAGAGCTTCCTCTACGGACACCCCCGGGTGCGCTACCTGCTCACCGGCAACACCGCGGACGCCCCGGAGGTCCGGCTCTGGCGCTTCAACGTGGGCTTCTACAACCTCTTCCTGGCCCTCGGCCTGGTCACCGGCCTGGTCCTGCTGCACTCCGGCCACGGCGGCTCGGGCCGCGCGGTGATCCTCTACATCGCCGCCTTCATGGTCGCGGGCGGGATCACCCTGTTCGTCTCGGAGCCCAGGCTGTGGCGCGGGGCGCTCGGCCAGGCCGTCCCGGCGGCGGTGATCCTTCTGTCCGAGGCCTTTTGACGTGACGTCATCTGTTTCACCGGCCGCGGGCACGGCTACAATCCGCCTGCCCCGTGACGGTCGCGGCGGCGTCTGGGGGTGGCACGGTGGCACAGTCCACGATCGGCGACAGATACGTGGTGAGCCTCGGCTGCAGGGTGAGCGTGGAGCACGGACCCACCGCGACGACGGTCAGGTGGAGCGTCTCCCACGTGCCGCAGGGCGGCGCGCCGCGGCCCGCCGAGGGGGACCGCGACATCGCCCTCATCTGCCCGCGATGCCTCCGGGCGTTCTCCGTCCGGGTGGAGAGCGCCGCCCGGGCGAGGGCCAAGCAGCTGGTGCACCGGGCGCTGGGCTGGCTGCTGCTGCTCTCGCTGCTGGCCACCGTCCCGATGCTGATCCACCTGGGCGGCCAGACCGTCGAGGAGGGCGACGACCGGAGCACCCAGAACATCGGGCTGCTCTTCGCCCTGGCCGCCGCGGGCGTGATCATCGGCCCCTCGCTGCTGTTCAGCGCGAAGATGCACAGCGGCGTCAGGAAACTCCGGCACGTCCGCGACGACGGCACCAGGACCGCCCTGGTCCAGGGCCACCGGCTGTTCTGAGCCCCGGCCGGCCCGTCAGCTCCCCGCCGCCTCCTGCTCGGTGACCTCTCCCCGGTGCCGCACCCGGGTGGCGAGCAGCGCGCCGAGGGCGCCGGTGACCAGGCCCCAGCCCGCCGCGAGCGGGACGGCCGTCCACAGCGAGGGGCGCAGCGTGAGGCTGCCGCTGCCGAGGCCGGCCACCGGGTTGGAGCCGCCGAGGACGGAGCCGATCAGATCGTCCAGGCCACCGCCCTCGCCGAGGCCGACACCGAGCACGGAGAGCCCGTACTCGGCGTCCATCCGGGTCCACAGGCCCACCAGCAGCATGGTGACGGCGGCGGCCAGCGCGAACCGGACGGCGTGCTGCCAGAGCCGGACGGTGCGGGGCGAACGGCGGGCCGCCAGGAAGGCGGCCGCGAGCAGCACGACGGCGGCCAGCGGCAGCAGCCACCAGGCGCGCGCGTCCTGGTCCGCCAAGGTGCCGAGGTCGACCGTCGCCTCCTGCCCGTCCGGCACGCGCAGCACCTCGGCGAGCGGCTTGGGCACGGGCAGGCCGAGTGCGCCCTTCAACCGGCCGTGCCACTCGGCGCCGAGCCCGAGGCCGAAGGCCATCCAGGCGAGGTCGGGCAGGGCGAGCAGCAGCACCGCCATGGTCTGCCGGGCGTTGCCGTTGACGACGGCGGTCAGCACCCCCGCCAGCGCGCCGATCGCCAGGTACGCCAGAAGTACCGTCCAGAGTGCGAACGCAGCCGGTCGGACGGCGAGTTGGTGGCGCACCAGGGCGGGCGGCAGCGGCGCCCGGCGGGACACCGCGAAGGTGGCCGCGAGCACCGCCAGCAGCCACGCCAGACCGATGCCGACGGTGCTCGGGCCCTCCGCGTGGAAGCCGACCTCCGGGGTCAGCCCGAGGGCGCCGCCGATCGACTGCACGAGGTCGCCGCCGAGCGGGACGACGAAGCTGTGCCGGGCGGCGAGGGTCAGCAGGACGAGGGCGAGCACCCACAGGACGACCGTCCGGGCGAGCCGGCCCAGCAGTTCACGCCCGCCGGCCACCGCGCGGAAGCGCAGCTGACGCAGCAGCACCTCGGCCATCGTGACCGCGCCGACCACCGAGACGGTCAGCGGCATCGCCGTGATCCCGGCGTCCACGGCGGCGAAGCCGCCCGCGCCGCCGTCGAGTTGGACGGATCCGCCGACGGCGAGCGCCAGCGTCGCCGCGACCACCGAGGCGAAGCCGCCGTCGGGGAGGTCGGCGGCGCCGGCCAGCCAGAGGCCGAGCGCGGCCACCGCCGCCATCGCGACCACTCCGGCCAGCACGACGGCGAGCGCGTCCAGCCAGCCGCGGACGGCGCCGGGCGGGCCCGCGGCCCGGGTCGTGGGCTGCTCCATGCCGCCTCCTGGTCGCTCGACGGGCCTCCGGCTCTCGGGCCCGCTCGGCTTCCAGGGTGGCCGACGCCCGGGGCGCACGCTCGGCGACGCCCCGGGCACCTGCTGTTGCGGAGGGCGGGGCGCCGGGAGAGAAAGGGAAGCCAGTGGCAGGAGCTTCCCGTGCCGAACGCGATCGCCGGCCGCCTGCGAAACGGAGCCTCGATGACCTCCCAACCACCGCCGTCCGGACCACCGACCGAGCCGCCGTACGGCCCACCGTCCGGCCCCCCGTCCGGCCCGCTGGCCGGTCCGCCGTCCGGTGGCGGCACCTCCGGGCCGTCGTCCGTGCCCCCGCCGCCCTCGGGCCCGCCCGGGGACTCCGGGCCGCCCTCCGGTGGTGGCAACGGTTCCAGTGGCTCCGGGGGCCGGCCGCACCGCCCGTGGTGGCGCTCCCCGAAGGGGCTGGCGCTGGCGGCGGGCACCCTGGTGGTGGCCGTGGTGGCCACCGTGGTGATCGTCAGCAACCAGGGCAGCAAGACCGAGGCGATCCCGGCCGCCAACGAGGTCGCCCTGCAGGCGCCGGCGGACCCGGGGCCCGCCCCGTTCACCCCGTCGGTGGAAACCCAGGGGATGACGGCGCCCGCTCCCGCCACCTCGCCGGCGCAGCAGCCCGGCGGTACCACCCACCCGGGCGGCGCAACGTCCGCGGGCAGTACGTCGGCCGCCCTGCACAGCGTCGAGGGGACCTCCGCGGGGCTGTACGGCGGCGCGATGGGCAAGTCCAGCTGCGACACCGAGCGCCTGATCGGCATGGTCTCGACCGGGGACACCGGCCGTGCCTGGGCCGCCGGCGCCGGCATCGCGCAGGCCGACATTCCCGGCTACCTGCGCTCGCTCACCCCGGCGTACCTGCGGGTGGACACCCGGGTGACCAACCACAGCTACAAGGGCGGGGCCTCGGTCGAGTACCAGTCCGCGCTGCAGGCCGGGACGGCCGTCCTGGTGGACGCCCAGGGCGTGCCCAGGGTGCGCTGCGCCTGCGGCAACCCGCTGGGGCCGCCGAAGCTGATGAGCAACGCCAAGTACACCGGGAAGGCCTGGACGGGCTTCCAGCCGTCCTCGCTGATCGTGGTGGTGCCGGCGCCGCAGCCGGTGACCGCGATCGTCCTGGTGAACATCGACACCGGCGGCTGGTTCGCCCGGGCGACCGGGCAGATCCGGATCGTGGACAAGCCCGTCGAACCGCCGAAGGGCCCCCTCGCGCCGGGCGTGCCGCCGCCCGCGGTGTGGAAGCCGACCACGCCGTCGGGTTCGCCGGCCTCCGGGACCGCTTCGGGCGCCACGACGTCCGGGGCCACCACCTCGGGTGCCACGACCTCCGGGGCCACCACCTCGGGCTCGACCACCTCGGGCTCGACCACCTCCGGGTCCACCACCTCGGGTGCCACGACGTCCGGGGCCACCACCTCGGGCTCGACCACCTCCTCGGGCGGGCCGTCGTCCTCCTCGGCGACGACCTCCACGGGCACGCCGTCCGCGACGAAGTCGACGGCGAGCACCGCGCCCTCGACCGCCACCACCACGGCCACCACGGCCACCACGGCCACCACGGCCACCACGGCCACTACGGCCACGACGGCCGGAAAACCGACCACCACCGTCACATCGGCCGCGACCACCGTCACCACGAGCGCGAGGTCGCAGGCCGCGACCTGTGCGACCACGGCGCCGTCGACCCTCCCGCCGTGCTCGACCACGCAGGCGGCCACGCCGAGCTGACCGGGCGTCCGGCTCCGCCCCGCTGCCACCGTCCGACTCCCGGCCGGTGGCAGCGGCACGCCTCCGGGCCCGCCAGTGGCCGGTCGTCGGTCATCGGTCGCCGACGGCCGCCCCGGGTGCCCGTGCCGATCCCCGCGCACACCCTCCGTGTTCGTGTGCGACGGATGCTTGCACACGGCACCGACAAGCCACCGGGTGGCCGGATATCTCGCTGGTCAGCCGGGCCGGTGGTGCGGCAGAGTGCCCCCCATGACCACCACTCAGGGCCTGGACGCCGCCGGATTCATCGCCCGGGAGGGCTCGCTCACCCGCATGCCGGCGCCGTTCGCCCCGGTCGTCGGCGCGGCCCGCGAGCGGATCGCCCGCGGCTTCGGCCCCGACCGGCTGCACAGTGCCTACCTCTACGGCAGCATCCCGCGTGGCACCGCCCGCCCCGGTGTCTCCGACCTCGACCTGCTGCTCGCCCTGCACCACGAGCCCACGGCCGCGGACCGGGCCGACGCCGACGCCCTCGAAGCCGCGCTGGACACCGAGTTCGCGCAGGTCGACGGCGTCGGCGTGCTGCTCTTCGGCACCGGCACCCTGCTGAGCGAGCTCGAACGGCACGACCTGGGCTGGTTCGTGGCCTGCCTGTGCACCCCGCTGTTCGGCGTGGACCTCGCCACCCGGCTCCCCCGCTACCGGCCCACCTCCCTGCTCGCCCGGGAGACCAACGGCGACCTCGCCGTGGCCCTCCCCGGCTGGCGCGAGCGCGCGGCCACCGCCACCACGGACGCCGAACTCCGCGCCCTCACCCGCGCGGTCACCCGCCGCATCGTCCGTACCGGCTTCACCCTGGTGATGCCCCGCTGGGGCGGCTGGACCAGCGACCTCACCGCCTCCGCCGAGGCCTTCGCCGCCTACTACCCGGAGCACGCCGACCGGATGCGCCTGGCCGCCGCCACCGCCCGTACTCCGGCCGCTGACCGCGCTCCCGCCGTGGACCGGGGCGTCCTCACCATGCTCATCGACGACCTGGGCCCGTGGCTCGCGGCCGAGTACACCGCCGTGCACGGCGAGAAGGCACCCCGCCCCTGACCCGCGCTCCCCTCAGTCCACGCAGGGGATCCCGCCCGCCTTCACCGGCGGCCCCTGCATCGGCAGGCCCGCCGCCGGGTCGCCGGACGGGGCGCCCGTCGCGGCGGCGCCCGAGGGCACGGCGGTGGGGGCCGGGGTGCGGGCGGCGGCGAGGGTGAGCAGGATGTGGCCGGGCGCAACGGTGCCGGAGGGTGCGGCGGTGACCCCGTAGCGGCCCGCGAGCTGCTGGGCGTCGGCCTTGGCGCCGCTTCCGTAGGCGACGGTGGTGACCTTGGTCCTGGCCGGGGCGTCACCGATCCTGCCCGCCTGGTAACCGAGTTCGGCCAGCGCCTTGGACTCGTTGGACGCCGCGCCGGCGCCCGCCGCCGCGTTCACGTCGACCACCGCCTTCGCTTGCCCGCTCGGCCCGCTCGGCCCGCTCGGCGCAGCGGACGCGGTCGTCGCGGCCGACGCGGAGGCGGCGGGAGCGGCGCCCGCGTCGCCCGGTGCGTCCCCGGCGGGAGCGGCCGCGGTGGCCGGATCGTGGTTGAACAACTGCCGGACGATCTTCTTGATCAGGTCCGGGTTGACGGTGTTGACCTCCTGCCCGCCGACCGTCCTGAACCCGGCGATCGGCAGGGTGTTGAACTCGACGTTGCCGCCCGTCAGGTTGGGCGCCTGCTGGGCGAAGTCGAGGATGTTCCACTCGTTGTCGATGACGACGTCCTTCTTCACCACCCCGAACAGCTTCTGCATCTGCCCGAAGTCGTTCAGGATCCCCTGCTGCTTGAGCTTGTACTCGACGGAGGAGATGAACGCCTGCTGCCGGTGGGTGCGGTCGAGGTCGCCGTTGGCGAGGTGGTGGCGCTGGCGGACGAAGGAGAGCGCCTGGGCGGCGTTGAGGGAGCTGATCCCGGCGGGCAGTTTGAGGCCGGTGCCGCCGCCCTCGTGGGTGGCGGTCCGAGCGGTGATCGGATCGTCCACCGGGTGGTTGAGGCAGACCTGGATCGGCTCCACCGCCTTGGCGATGTCGTAGAAGCCGATCAGGTTCACCTCCGCGAAGTGGTCGATCGGGACGTCCAGGAGGCTCTGCACGGTCTGGATGGTGGCCGAGCGGCCGGCCTCCCGGCTCTGCCGCTCCAGGTCCGCCTTGGAGAGCCCCTTGCCGGCCAGCTTCAGCTCGGCGGCGTCCTTCGCGATGCCGTACGCCTCCTTGATCTTGTGCATCCTGCCGTCGGCGCCGACGGTCTGCACGTAGTCGTCGCGCGGGACGGACAGCGCGGAGACCTTGCCGCCGTTGGCCGGGATGTGCAGCACGATCAGGGCGTTGGTGTTGTAGCCGCCGATCCCGCTGGAGCCCGCGTGCAGTTCGTCCTCCACGAACTGCTTGGGCAGGTCGTTGCCGTCCATGTCCTTGCGGCTGTCCAGACCGATCAGCAGCAGGTTGACGGACTTGTCGAGGTGCGGCGGGGCGTTCTTCTTCGCCTCGCTCAGCGCCATGGACTTGATCATGCCGTCGTCCAGGCTGCGGTACTCGTACCAGGTGAAGCCGCTGGCCCCGAGCACGGCGATGGAGACGGCGCAGGCCAGGGTGCGCCCGGCGACGGTCAGCGGGGCGGGGCCGCGACCCTGGGCCCGACGGCGCGGGCCGCCGGCCCAGCCGGCACCACCGGCACCACCGGCACGAGGGGCACCACCGGCACGAGGGGCACCACCGGTACGAGGGGCACCACCGGTACGACCGGGGGCACCGGAACGGCCCGCGCCCCGGCCCCGGTTGTTGTGTTCAGCCACGACGGCTCCCCCCGGTCGGGGCGCCCGGACCGTCGGGTCGTCGCCGGTCGGGCACGGCCCGGCGGCGGTCGGCCACCGCCCGGCCGACGACCACCGCCAGCGCCACCCCCACCGCGGCGGCCATCACCGGGAACGCCTCGACGACCCAGCGCAGCGTGCCGGTCCCCAGGTTCCTGCCCCGGTACTCGTCGGGGTGCGCCGCGTACTCCACGCCCGCCGCGGCGAGCAGCACCACGACCGGAGCGGCCGTCACCACCCACCACCGGCCCGGCCGGCTGCACAGCGCCGCCGCGACGCCCGTCCCGAGCACCGAGCCGGCCGCGAACAGCAGGCCGACGCCGGGCCCGCCCGACTCGTCCGCGACAGCGCCCAGTAGGGGCAGCCCGACCGCCGAGCACGCGGCCACCAGACCGCCGCGCCGACGCGCCTGCTGCCGGCGGCGCGCCGCCCCCGTCCGCGGCGCCCGCGCCGACGGCTCCGCGCCGGCGTGCCCGGCGTGCGCGGCGTCCACCGGGCCTCCCGGAGCTCCGGCCACCCGGGAGCGCTGGGCGGGGAAGGCACGGTCCTCGGGGCGCGGTCCCGCGTCCTGGTACGGCGTTCTCGCCCGCTGGCCGGCCATGCGCACTTCCCTCGATCGTTGCGGCTGCGGCGACGCGATCGCACCGCCGCGGTCGCCGGGACGCCTTCGGTCCCGGCGACGGACCCGTCTTCTACACCTCTGTAGAAGTAGGGCTGGAGCATACAAACCCATCTCACCAAAGTCACCCGCCGCCGACCGGCAGCAGGCGAACCGTTCGGTCGGCCGTCGTTAGGATGGTCATGATCCCCGCCACGTCGGCACACCATCAGGAACGCACCAGAGGAGCAGAGCGTCACCATGCTTGAGGGTCCGAAGAACCTGGCGGACGAGGCAACCGACCTCGCCCGCGAGCACGGTGACGTGATCGGGAAGGGCCTGGAGAAGGTCGGCGACGCGATCGACGACCGCACGGACGGCAAGTACAGCGGGCAGATCGACACCGGCGTCGAGAAGGCGAAGGACTTCCTCCGCACCCTCGACGGCGACCACGGGAGCGCCGAGTAACCTGCCGACGGAAGGCGGTCGGCCGTACGGCGGTCGAACGGGCACACGGACGAATGGGGAGGGGCCGGCAGCGGTGAGCGAGGAACAGAAGGGCCCGGGCTGGGGGCGCTGGCTGGTGATCGGCGTCGTGGTCGTGGCCGGACTGGGCCTCGTCCGTGGCAACGGCCACGACGGCGCGACCTCCGCCGACCCCACGCCGTCCGCCGCGGCGTCGTCCGCGCCGGCGTCCGGTGGCGCGCCGTCGGCCGCCCCCTCGGCCGCACCGTCGAAGGCCTCGGGCCGGTACGACCCCGCCGACTACGCAGCGCCGGTGCGCCGGTTCGCCGCCGAGGCCGGGGTCAACCCGCAGCTGCTGATGGCGATCCTCTACAACGAGGCGTACAAGCCGCACGACCCCGAGCTCGAACGGGCCTGGCAGCGCAGCAAGCCGGACGCCTCCTTCGGCATCGCCAACATGCACCGGGCCGCGTTCGACGACACCAAGCCCGGCCGCCCCTTCGCCTCCCGCCAGTGGGAGGAGCTCCCGGACGACCGCGACCTCGCCGTCCAGGCCGCGGCGTGGCACCTGCACGACCTCGCCGAGCAGCTCCCGGCCCACCCGGGCGTCTCGCTGAGCCGCGACGAACTCGTCGCCCTCGGCTACAACGCCGGCGCGGGCAACATGCTGGCCTTCGCCCGGGGCGTCAAGATCGGCTCCCAGGCGCAGTCCTACCTGGACCGGCTGCGCGACAACTGGACGAAGTCCGGCGAGGCCGTGAAGTAGGCCGCGCCGCCGGGCCCGTGGGGTGAAGCGGGCGGGGCCCGCCCCCGTCCGCCCGGCACGCGGCGACGGGCGGTACGCGGGCGGGCCCAGGACTGCCGACCGGTCAGACGCCCAGGCGGGCGGCCCACTTGGCGCGCCAGGCGAGCGCGTCGGCGACCCCCTCGGCGATGCCGCGGCGCGGCTGCCACTCCAGCAGCTCGCGGGCGGTGTCGACGGCGGCGTAGCAGCCGATCACGTCGCCGGGGCGCGGGCCCGCCTCGCGGACGTAGAGCCGGGCGCCGACGGCCTCCTCGAAGGCGGCGACCAGCTCGCGGACGGTGGTGCCGTCGCCCGTCCCGACGTTGATCACGCGGTAGCGGTCCGCCGCACCCGGGGCGACCACCTCGTCGAACCGCAGCAGCGCCGCGACGTGCGCCTCGGCGAGGTCCTGGACGTGGACGTAGTCGCGGATGCCGGAGCCGTCGCGGGTCGCCCAGTCGACGCCGGTCACGGTGAACGGCGCGCCGGTGGTGTGCGCCTCGATCAGCTTGCCGAGGGCGTGGGTGGGGTTGAGGTCCTGCAGTCCGGTGCGCAGCTGCGGGTCGGCACCGATCGGGTTGAAGTAGCGCAGGGCGATGACCCGCTGCCGTTGGGCCCCCTCGCCGCGGGTCCAGTCCTGGAGCACCTGCTCCATCATCTGCTTGGTGCGCGCGTACGGGCTGTTGGCGTCGACCGGGCAGCTCTCGTCGACGCGGGCGTCGGGGGTGGGCGCGTAGATGGAGGCGGAGCTGCTGAAGACGACGCGGGTGCAGCCGTGCCGCTGGAGGGACTCCAGGAGTTCGACGGTCTTGGCGACGTTCTCCCGGTAGTAGTACAGGGGCTTGGCCACCGACTCCGGTACGACGATCTTCGCGGCGCAGTGCACGGTGGCGTCGATGTCCGGGTGGTCGGCGAAGATCCGGTCGAGCAGGGCGGCGTCGGCGATGTCGCCCCGGTAGAAGATCCGGTCCTCGACGAACTCGGCCCGGCCCTTCGAGAGGTCGTCCAGCACGACCGGGGTGATCCCCCGGTCGAGCAGGGCGGACGCCACCGTGCTCCCGATGAACCCCGCCCCGCCGGTGATCAGCACCTTCTTCATCCGCGGACGCTCCCTTGCGATCGGCCGGGCGCCCGGTGGCGCCCGATGACCGAGGAGGACGTCGGTTCGTGCCCTGCTGGTTCCCCGGCGGGGCGCGCCGACGGCCGGGGGGCGGCCTGCGGCCGGGCGGTTCAGGCCCGGCGGCGACGGAACCAGAGGCCGGCACCGGTCAGCAGGACGGCCGCGACGGCGGTGCCGACGGCGGCCCAGGTGGTGGCGTCGGAGGTGGTCTCGTGCGCGGTGGCGGCCGTGGTCTCGCGGACGGGTCCGGCGGTGGCCCCCTGCGTGGCGGCGGGGCCCGAGGTGGCGGACCGGGTCGGAACGGGCGCCGGGGTCGGGGCGGTCCCGGAGCCCGTCCCCCGGGTCGGCCCGGCGGTGGGCTGGGCCGGCGTCGGGTGGGCCGCGGTGCCCGCGGGCACCGGGTCGTCGATGGCGGTCGCGTCGACGTCGAGCTCGCGCTGGGCGTGCCCCAGCGAGGGGAACGCGCACTCCACGGTCACCGTCCAGTGCCCGGCGGGGACGATCTCCCGGGTGGTGTACGTCCCCGGCTGACCCGGGACGGCGACCAGGCGCCAGGGCCCGACGGCGCGGCCGTCCGCGGCGGTGGCGGAGAGCGTTCCGGCGAACTCCTCGGTGACCGGGTCGTGGTCGTTCTCCCAGGTGGCGACGGTGCTGACGTGACCGTTCTGCTGGCCGGTGACGTCGAGGTGGACGCTGTCGCCGTGGGAGACCGCGGGCGTGGCGGCGGAGAGGACGGCCGCCGCGGCCAGGACGGCGGCGGCGAGGATCGAGCGGGTTCGCATGGCGGGACTCCTCGTGGCGGTGTGGGGAACGGGCGCGGGAAGCGGTGAGCCGGGCGCGGCCGCCACTGGGTGAGTGGCGGCCGCGCCCGGCGTGTCGGTCCGAACGGCTCACGGGCTCGGCGACTTGCGGCCGGCGGCTAGCGAGCCGGTACGACGGGCCCGCGGGCCGGCGGTCCGGCCGGCGTCACGAGGTCTTCAGCAGCGACCAGTTCTGGTACGGCTTGCCGTTCGGCTGCTGCAGCTCCAGCAGCCAACCGCCGTAGTACCAACGGTTGCTGAGCCCCAGCACCAGCGAGCCGCCGTCCGCCGTGACGGTGAAACCGCCGTCACCGGCGTTGAGCTGCCACTTCTGCGCGGCGGCGTCCGAGCACGGCTGCTGGGCGACGTACTGGCCGGCGACCGCGGCACCGCCGAGCTGCAGGCACTTGTTGGAGCGCACGGACTTGATCCGCACCGCGCCGTTCCCGGCGTCCTCGAACTGCCACTTCTGGTTGGCGTAGCCGGTGCGCTGGTAGGCGATGGCCACGGTGCCGTCGTTCATCGAGCTGCCCCACAGGTCGGCCGCCTGGCCGGTGAGGCTGTTGACCATGGTGTAGCTCGCACCCGGCTGCGGGCGGCCCGCGTCGGTGACGGTGCGGAAGGTGGCGGTGCGGCCGGGCTTGCCGACCGCACCGGCGGCGTCGCGGACGGCGACGGCCACGGTGTACGAGGTGCCGGGGGCGAGGCGGACCACGCCGACCACGGTCGAGTGGACGGTGCCGATGGTCTGGCCGTTCAGCAGGACGTCGTAGCCGGCGGCGGCGGGAGCCGCCTTCCAGCTCAGCATCACGGAGTTCTGGGTGATCTGGCTGACGCCCACGTCAGGGCCGCCGGTGCCGGTCGTCGACGTCGGAGTCGGGGTCGGCGTCGGCGTCGGGGAGCCGGTCGGCGTGGGGGTGGTGCCGCCGGTGGGCGTCGGGGTCGGAGTGGGCGTGCGGGTCGGCGTGGCCGTCGGAGTCGGGGTCGGAGTGGGCGTGGGCGTCGGGTTCGGGTTGCTGCCGCCGCCGGAGATGAGGAAGCGGTTGTTGGCGACGTTCCAGTGCGTGGTGAGGTAACTGCCCGGCGCGGGCGAGGTGTTGTAGTAGTCGTCGTGGTTGCAGTCGAGCCGGTCGTCATGGGCGCGGTCCGGGCAGACGGTCCGCATCTGCGGGTAGTTGGGTGCGTCCGAGTAGCACATGATGTCCCACTCGTCGACGCAGTGCCCGGCCTTGCTGGAGTTGGGGGCGCTGTTGTTCACCGCACCCAGGTTGTGGCCGAGTTCGTGCGCCGCGGTGCTGCCGCTCCAGCAGCCGGAGTCGGTCCGGCCGTACGAGGGGCCGAAGTTGCTGAGGTTGTCCTGGCTGGGGCGCTCGTCCCCGGCGAAGGTGCCGATCCCGCAGTACACCTTGGCGTCGGTGAACATCATGTACTTGCGGTCCTTGCGGTTGAACCCCTGCGCGGCGAGGGCCCGGTTGCTCGCGTTGAAGTCCTGGATCTCGGAGTCGGAGATCTGCACGTTCAGCACGGACGCGGTGCAGTCGGACTCGGTGACGAAGCGGACGTGCCGCTCGCCGCCGGTCTCCGCGGCACTGGCGTTGTAGATGACGTCGACGTCGGCGGCCCACTTCTTGAACGAGGGCAGGTACTGGGCGAAGCGGTCGTTGCCCGGCGAGTGCACGTACACCACCTGGACGCGGTTGCCGCTGCTGCCGTCACCGTCGCAGAGGACCTTGGACCCGGCGGGCGCGGTGGGCGCGGCCGGCGCGGCGTCCGCGGCGGCGCTGCCGGAGCCTCCGAGCAGCGTCTTCTGGGTGGCGTCCAGGACGGGCGCGCCGCCCTTCAGCAGGTCGGCGGCGGCCGGCGGCTGGGCACCGGCCGACGGGGTGAGCGCGGGCGCCTGAGCGGCCGGGGCCGCGACCGGGGCGACGTCCTGGCGGATGTCCACGCCCTTGGGCGGCACGTCCGGGCCGTGGCTGCACTGGGTGCTGCCGGTGACCTCCAGGGTGCCGCCGCAGCGGTCGCTGCTGGGCAGGCTCAGTCCGGCGTAGACCAGTCCGCGGTCGGGCTCGTCCTTGGGTATCGCCTTGAGCGGCGCGGCCTTCTGGTCGCGCTTCGGGGCGGGCGCCTGGGTGGCGCCCTCGGCGGTGCCGGTCTCGCCCGGCCCGCCGTCGTCGCCGACCAGTCCGGCCTGCGACCCCGAGCTGTCGACCGCGTCCGCCGCGGCCGTGACGGCGCTGTTCGCGCCCGTCGGCTCCAGCGCGGTGCGGATGCCGAGCGTCCCCGCCACCAGTCCGGCCGCCACTACTGCGGCGACCAGGACGCTCCTGCGGGTGAGCCTGCGGCGCTTGCGCCGGCGAAGCTCGCTGCTCCGGTGTCCCATCGCGTTCCTTTCCTCGTGCGACGACCCGCGCCCTGTGGTGAAGAGGGGCTCGGGCCTTCCGACACTCAGGAGAGCCAGTGGGACTGGTGGGAATAACAGAAACCTCTTGCGAATTTCTTCGACCAGTTCGACCGGGCCGTCGGCTCGGCGCGGTGGCATGCGAAGCACCGGGCGCCGGCCCGGCCGGCGGCGGGGATCGTCCGGTGCGGGTCAGGAGCCGGGGAGCGCGCCCGGGGCGTGTGACGGTCGACACATGACGTGCAGCGGGTGACGGCCGGTGTGACGGCCGGTGTGTGACGGGCGGCGTGACGGCCGGTCACCCCGACACGGGATCAGGCCGCAGCCTTCACGGGCCCGGGGTCGAAGGACGCCGCGACCGCGGCGGCGCCGCAGCCGCCGTGCAGCCGGGCCAGGGCGCCCGCCAGGGCGACGCGGTCCCCGGTGAGCCAGAGCCGCAGGGCCGCGGAGAGCGCGGCGCTGGCCGACCCGGCGAGCGGCCCGCCGGTGCGGGCGAGCCGCTCGCCGAGCAGCGGCAGCAGGTCCGCGACCGGCGCGGGCAGCCACAGGGTCAGGGCGAAGGGCGCGGGCCGGGCCAGGACGCGCTGCAGCGGCAGGACGGACGCGTCGTCGTGCAGGGCGGGGACGATCTCCAGCAGGCCGTCCACCGCCACGTCGGACACGTCACCGCCGTGCCCGCGCGCCAGCTCGCGCAGCAGCGCCCGCTCGGCCGCGGTGATCCGGACGGTCAGCATGACCTCGTCGCAGTCCATGGTCCCGGTCCCCTGTCGTGGAGTTCGTGGAGTGGAGTACTGGCGTACTGGGAAGTTCGTGGAAACCCGTGTGCGGTGGTGCCGTGCCGTTGTCGTGTCAGTTCCGTGCCGACAACAGGGTTCCTGCCCCGATCCGGCCGCCCGACACCGGCTCGATCAATCCGTAATGGCCGTCATAGCGGCGGTAGAGCACCCGGACCCGGTCGTCGCCGGGCCCGGTGTAGCCGACGAAGGGGCGGCCGCCGAGCCAGAGCCGGCGGGCCGCCTCGGCGAGTTCGAGCCGCGGCAGGGGCCGGCTGCCCGCGGCGCAGGCCTCCACGACACCGCTCGACGGGCAGCGGTGCACCAGGCCGTCCCGTCCGGTCGTCACGTCCGCGAAGAGGTGGAACCGCCGGTCCAGCGCGAGCAGTTCGCGCGCGGCCTGCCCCGGGGTGCGGCGGGCGAGCAGCACGGTCTTGTGCCGGGCGATCCGCCGCCGGGCCAGCGGGCGCTCGACGTACTGCGGGCGGTAGGCGCTCTCGTACGTGACGGCGAAGCCGATGTCGCCCTGCTCGCGCAGCCGGACGGCCCGCCCCGCGAGCGTCCCCAGCACCAGGTCGACGGCCTCCCGGGCCGTTCCGGTGGCCAGCTGCACCCGCAGCGGCCCGGCGTCGTCGAGTCGGACGTCCGCCTGCGCGAGCGCGGGCCGGCTGATCGACCGGTCGCGCGCCCGGGTGAGCCGCAGCCGCAGCGCGCGGGCTCCGGGGCCGAGCGCGGTGGCCGTGTCCAGCGCCCGGGCCCTGGCGTACTCGGCGTCCTCGCGCGGCAGCTCGCCGCGGATCTCCACCCGGACGTCGAGTGCGGGCCGGTGGCGCAAACGGGTCATCAGGCTCCTCCTTCTCCGCCACCATGCTGGCCCTCCCACGACCCCGCGGCGAGGGTCCAAAGACCCTGCGGCCGGGCCCCGTCGGGGACCTTCCGACCCGGGCCGTCCGCGCAGGTCAGCCCGGATCTCCGGACGGGCCCGGACGACACGGTGGGATCGGCCGTTGGAGTGATCCCCGCGCGTTCGGCGCAACGCCCGTGGAACCGGCGCGTTTGCCATGGCGAGCGCCCTGGTGCGCGCGGGGTCCGCGCTGGCCGGGCCCCGAGCCGCGGTCGGCCCGCCGGTGCCCACCCGCACCGCCCGGCGCCTGCCCCTCTGTGGAAGGTTGTGTCATGACCCTGCTGACCGAGTCCCGGAAGCGGATCGTCCCCCCGAGAAACGCGCCCCGCCCCTCCCCCCTGGCCCGGTCCGCCGTCCCGCCGCTCGCCCCCGGCGCGCTCCCCGGCCTCGGACACGCCGCCGCCCTGCTCCGCGACCCGCTCGGCTTCCTCGGCTCCCTCTCCCCCCACGGCGGCGTGGTCCGCATCCGCCTCGGACCGCGGACCGTCTGCGTGGTCACCGACGCCCGGCTGGTCCACACCCTGCTGGTCGCCCTCGCCCACGACTGCCCGCGCGGCGCCGTCCAGGACACCCTCAAGACGGCCTTCGGCGACGGCCTGCTGATGTCCGAGGGCCAGGCCCACCGCGACCGGCGCCGGATCATCCAGCCCGCCTTCGGCCCGGACCGGATGGGCGAGTACCTGGCCGTGATGCACCGGGTCACCGAGGAGCGGGCCGGGCGCTGGCACCCCGGCCAGGTCCTGGACGTGGCCAAGGAGATGAACCACCTGGCGCTGGAGATCGTCACCCGCTCGCTGTTCGGCGCCCGGCTCAGCGAGGACGCCACCCTGGCCTTCCACCGGGCGCTGCCGGACATGGTGAAGGGCCAGATCGTCCAGTCCCTCTACCCGACCCCGTCGCTCGCCCGACTGCCGCTGCCCGTCAACCGGCGCTTCGACGCCGCCGTGCGGGTGCTCAACCAGGTCGTCGACCAGGCCGTCAACGGCCCCACCGAGAGCCCGGGTTCGGAGGACGGACCCGGCCCTTCGCAGGAGGGACGCGGCGCTTCGCAGGACGGACCCGGCCCTTCGCAGGAGGGACCCGGTACCCTGCCCGCCCTGCTGCGCGCCGCGACCGACCCGGCCACCGGCTGTCCGCTCACCGAGGCCGACGTCCGCGCCGAGGCGATCACCATGTTCGGCGCCGGCACCGAGACCGTCTCCACCACCCTCACCTGGCTGCTCGACGAACTGCTGCGCCACCCCGAGGTGGAGGCGCGCGTCCTGGCCGAGCTGGACGAGCACCTGCCCGCCGGCGCCGTCCCCACGCCCGCGGCGCTGGCCCGGCTCACGTACACCAGGAGCGTCACCCAGGAGGTGGTGCGCCTGCACGCGCCCAACGCCTTCCTGATGCGCACCGCCCGCGTCCCGGTCGAACTCGGCCCGTACCGGATCCCGGCCGGCACCGAGCTGCTGTACAGCCTCACCGCGCTGCACCGCGACCCGGTGCGCTACCCGGAGCCGCTCGCCTTCCGCCCCGAGCGCTGGCAGGACGGCGGCGGCGCCGGCCGGCCGTCCTTCCTGCCCTTCGGCGCGGGCAAGCACAAGTGCATCGGGGAGGCCTTCGCCTGGGCGGAGCTGACCGTCGCGGCGGCCGCGATCCTGCGCCGCTGGCGGCCGGTGGCCGTAGCGGGCTCACGGGCCCGGGAGGTGGTGTGGACGACGGTCCAGGCGCAGGGGCTGCGCGTCCGACTGGCGCCGCGCGAGCAGCGGGCGGGCGGCGGCCGGCGGGCGGCCCGCGGGGAGCGGACGGCGGACGGCCGGGGTGCGGCATCCTCCTGCGACGAACCTGCGACAGCGGGCCGCTGTCCGTTCACCGGAGCCCCTGCGGCGAGCCCGGCGAGCCGCCCGCCCGGCGAGCTGCACGCCGCCGCACGACGACACGACGACTGGGCGGTCCGCCACGGCCTGCTCACCCCCGCGCAGCTGCCCGGCTACCGCGCCTACGCCCTGCAGGAGCTGATCGGCCGGGCCTTCCCCCGCACCCGGGGCACCGAACTCGACCTGCTGCTGGACATGCTGGGCTGGTTCACCATCCTGGACGACCGCTTCGACGGCACCCCCGGACGCCGCCCCGCCGAGGCGCACGCCCTCGTGGACCCGCTGATCTCCGTCCTCGACGGCGGCGACACCCCGCCGCAGTCCCGACTCCTCGACTCCTGGCGGGAACTGTGGGACCGCCAGAGCGCCTCGATGTCACCCGCCTGGCGCGCCCGGGCGGCCCGCGAGTGGCGGGAGTGCCTGGCCACCTTCCCCGCCGAGGCCGAGCACCGCGCCCGCGGGGCCGTGCCCGCCCACGGCCTCGGCCTGGCGGACACCATGCGGCTGCGCCGACACGGCAGCTGCCTCTACCCGTTCATGAACATACTGGAACGGGCCCACGGCGCCGAGGCCCCCGCCGCCCTGCACGCGGATCCCGCGCTGCACCGCCTGCGCGCCCACACCGCCGACGCCGCCACCCTGATCAACGACCTCTACTCGCTGGAGCGGGAGGAACGGCAGACCGCGGCCGCCTTCAACACCGTGCTCACCCTGCAGCGGGCCCGCGGCTGCACCCGCAGCCGGGCCGTCCGCGCCGTGCGGGACCGGGTGGCGGTGCTGCGCCGGGAGAGCGAGGCGCTGCGCCGCGACCTGCAGCGCCGCCACCCGGCCGGGCGCTGGTACCTGGACGGGACCAGGGAGCTCGTCGCGGGCGTGCAGGCCTGGAGCAGCACCAGCGGCCGCTACCTGGTCCCGGACGACGGGCGGCGCCGCTGAGCGACCGGGACGGGCGGCGCCGCTGAGCGACCGGGACGGGCGGCGCCGCTGAGCAACCGGCGCGGGCGGCGCCCCTGAGTAGTCGGCGCGGTCGGCGGCGCCGAGCCGGCCGTCCCGGCCGCGCTACTTCCGACCGCCGAGCGCGAACAGCAGCAGCACGAAGCCGGCGAACAGGTGCGTGGCGAAGATGTAGATGCCCGCGCGGATGAGCATCGCCTTGCGGCGCCTCTTCTCGTCGCCGATGCCGTCGCTCGTGCTGTCGCTCATGGTGGGTGGTTCTCCTCGGATCTGTCGGACGGGCCGGGCGCGGCTCAGCGGAGCTGCCGACCACCGGACGCGCGCAGCTCGGTGAGCAGCGCGCCCTGGTCGGTGATCAGCTCGGTGAGGATCCTGCGCGCCGCGCGCAGCAGGTCGGCGACGTCCGGGGTGCTGAGCGCGTACACCACGGTGTTGCCCTCGCGGGTGGCCGTGACGAGCTGGGTGCGGCGCAGCACCGCGAGCTGCTGGGAGAGGTTCGACGGTTCGACCTCGATCTCCGCCAGCAGCTCGCGCACCGGCCGGGGTCCGTCCTGGAGCAGTTCCAGGACCCGGATCCGTACGGGGTGGCCGAGGGTGCGGAAGAACTCCGCCTTGGCCTGGTACAGCGGGACCGGCATCGTCCGCGCGCCTCCCTCGGGGCCGGATCGGGTCCGGCCCGGTGGTCGTCCTGGCCGGGCGGTCCGTGCCGCGGCCGGTAGGCATCATCGCGGACAGATGAAGACTTCTTCAAGTCGTCACAGCTTGACGACTCCCGGTCACCGCGCGCACGGGCGGCCCACCGCGCACCGGCGCCCGCGCGGGGGCATGCCGACGCCGAGCCCGGGACGCTGCCAACTCCCGGGCTCGGCAGTCACGGTGACGAGCCGTCAGCAGACTACAGGCACATCGACCGTGACCGGGGACGGTCCTCGCCACATCGCCTCGACGGAGAAGGATGCGTGCACGGTCGAACCGCACGGCACCGTCGCGGTGATCCCGTCGACGCGCACCGTGCTGACCGTGAAGACGGTGCGACCGTTCACCGCGCCGAGCGAGTTGCCGCCGGCCACGTCGGCCGACAGCCGGGTGAGCAGCTCCTGCGGCGCCGGCGGCCACGGGGTGCCCGGGGACGGCGGGCCGGCCAGCCCGATCTGCCCGTAGAGCACGACGCTGTCGCCGGTGACGTCGGCGCAGACCTTGGTGGACAGGCCGGCCTGGAGGCCGGACCACCCGCAGGTGGTGACGGTGCCGGTGGCGGCGGGGGCGGCAACAGGGGCGGCGGCCGTCCGGGTCGCGGCGAGTGCGGGCACGGGCGTCGCGAACAGGGCGACGGCGCCGGCGGCGCCCGCCGTGATCGTGGCGATGCGGTTCATGGGTTGCTCCCTGGGAGACGAGGACGGTCAGAGACAGGTGGCGTGGTACATATGACATTTCATAGGCCCACAGACAGAAACTTTGCCATGCGATTCCTATGCCCGAGTGCGTTTCACCCTTGGAAGTGCCGCCTCGACCGAAACCAGACCTTCGATGGCGTGATCACCCTCGGACGGGCGAATGCCCATAACCCGCCAGGCAACGCCCGCGTTGACCCCAGGTGAACCGACTCCGCACCGCCGCCGCAGCCGTCCTCGCCACCGTCGCCCTGCTGGCCACCGCCCCGCCGCCCGCGGCACTCCTGGGCACCGAGATCCGTCGGCTCCCCACCGACGAACGCGTCCTCGCACTGACCTTCAACGCCGCCTGGAACGAGACCGGGCTCGACGCCGTCCTCAACGTCCTGCGCGACCGCGGCGTCCCGGCCGCGTTCTTCCCCACCGGCGACTTCGCCGACCGCCACCCCGGGGCGGTCCGCGCCATCGCCGCCGCCGGGCACGGCCTCGGCAACCACTCCTACAGTCACCCGCACTTCTCCGAGCTCACCGCCGACCGGGCCCGCTCCGAGGTCCGGCGTGCCGACACCGCGATCCGCCGCGCGGCCGGGACGGAACCGCTGCCGTTCTTCCGCTTCCCGTACAGCGAGACCACCCCGCAGGGCATCACCACCGTCAACGAACTCGGCTACGCCGACCTGGAGTTCACCGCCGACACGAACGGCTACCTGGGCCCCGGCCACGGCATGACGGCGGACCGCGCGGTCGAACGCGCCCTCGCCGCGCTCACCCCGGGCGCCGTCCTCCAGCTCCACGTCGGCGCCACCGACGAGGGCGGGCCGGACACCTGCCTCGACGCCGAAGCGCTCCCGCGCATCATCGACGGGGCACTGGCGCGCGGCTACCGCATCATCGACCTGCGGACGCTGCTCGACCGGTGAGCCGCGCCGGCGGGCGGACCGGGCCTCGAAGCACCAGCACCGCCCCGGCCGCCGGCCGCCCCGACGGTCAGCCGAGCGAGGCACGCAGGGCGTCGACCCGGGAGACGGCGGCGGTGAAGGCGCGGCGGTCGAGCCGGCCGTCGTCGAGGGCGGCGGCCAGGGCCACCGCGGCGTCCTCGGCCTGCTGCGGGTCACGGGCGGAGCAGAGCATCAGGTCCATCCCGGCCTCGGCGGCGGCCACCGCCCGGTCCCCGGTGTCCCCGTACGGGGCCAGCGCGCCGGCCTCCATGGCGTCGGTGACCGTCACGCCGTCGAAGCCGAGCCGCACGCGGAGCTCGCCCTGGATGACGGCGGGCGACAGCCCGGCCGGGCGTTCCGGGTCCAGCGCCGGGTACACCGCCCAGGAGGCCATCACCAGCCGCACGCCCGCCGCGATGGCGGACCGGTAGGGGGCCTCGTCGTGGGCCCGGATCCGCGCCAGCGGGGCGGTGAGGGTGACCGGGCCCTCGTCGGTGTTGGCCCCGCGGACGGCGGCGCCGAGGCCCGGGAAGTGCTTGGCGGTCGCGGCCACGCCGAGACCCTGCTGGGCGGCGAGGAAGGCGGTGCCCAACTCGGCCACCGTGGAGGGGTCCTGGCTGTAGGAGCGCTCGGCGTGGTCGATGAAGTTGTCCGGGGTGTCGTAGACGTCGAGCACCGGGGCGAGGTTGACGTTGAGGCCGGCGTCGGCCAGGTTCCGGGCGGCCCCGATCCCGGATTCGACCGCGGCGGCCGGCGGGTTCGCAGCCGACCCGGTGCGGCGGGCGGAGAGTTCGGGCGCGCCCGGCAGCCGGCGGACCTTGCCGCCCTCCTGGTCGGTCATCAGCAGCAGGGCCCGCGGCTCCGGCGCCTCGGCGGCGGCCTGCTTCAACGCGGCGACGGCCTCGGCCAGTTGCCCCGGGCCGGTGATGTTCTCACCGAACAGGATGACCCCGGCCGCGCGCCCCTCCCGGATCGTCTGCAGCACCCCGGGCGGTGGCGTCGGCCCGGCGTACGAGAGCACGATCCGCCGTCCGGCGAGCACCCGCGAGTCCTCCTGGTCCTGGGTGGCCACGGCGACGGTCCTCTCGGGGTGGGCGCTACCGGCCACGGAAGCCGATCCGTCCGGTACGGGGCCGAGCGCGGCCCCCAGGGCCGTCAGCACCACTCCGAACCGGGCGGCTCGTCGGAAGGCGGCCATCACGTCTCCTGGATCGATGGGAATGACTGGAGCGATGCAACGTCGGAGCGATGCAGCGTCGGAGCGGTTCGGTCGACGGCGGACCACGGCCCGTCAGCGTACCCGCGCCCGGCCCGCCGCTTCCCTCCCCGCACCAGCTTCGTCCGGTACTCCGATCGGCGCTACACCGCAGGGCCATAGGGTGGACGCGTGTTCGACCGACTGGAGATCAGGATCCTGCCGCCGGGCCGGCGCCTCACCGCCGAGCTGCGGGTCCGCGTCAACGACGAGGACCTGGTGGCCGAGGCAACCGGGCCCGACGGCCAGGGGCCCTGGGCCGGTCTGCTGTTCCCCGACGGCCACCCGAGCCCGCTGCACGCGACCGGCGAACCGCACCGCGTCCGCCTGGGCGAACCGGAGTGCACCGGCGGGTGCTGCGGTTACCTCTCGGCCGAGGTGCAGCGCTTCGGGAACGTCGTCCGCTGGTCCGCCTGGGAGGTGCCGGACCAGCAGTCCCGACCGCCGGAGTTCGACTTCGAGGCGGAGCAGTACGACGCCGAAGTCGCCCGTGCCGCGGCCGACCCCTGGTGGCACGCCGCCCGCTCACCCCGACCGGCGGAGCAGCCGGCCGAGGACGGCGACGCCCTCGGTGATGTCGGGCGGTGAGCCCGCCGCGTAGCCGAGGACCAGACCGGGCGGGTACGGCAGCCGGGTGTGCCAGGACAGCGGCTGGACCTTCACGCCCAGGGCCAGCGCGGCGGTGGCCAACTCGGTGTCGGTGCAGCCGGGTTCCTCCGGCAGGGTGAGCATCAGGTGGAGACCGGCCGCCGCGCCGTGGACGGTGGCGCCGGGGAGGTGGGTGCGGATGGCGGCGATCATGGCGTCCCGGCGGCGCCGGTGGCGGCGGCGCAGCAGCCGTAGGTGGCGGTCGAGTTCGCCGGATTCCATCAGCCGGGCGAGGACGAGCTGCGGCAGTACCGGGTTGCCGAGGTCGGCGAAGCGTTTGGCGTCGAGGACGGCATCCCGGAGGCGGGCGGGCACCAGCAGCCACCCGGTGCGCAGGGCGGGGGCGAGCAGTTTGGAGATACTGCCCGCGTAGCAGACCCGGTCCGGCAGCGCGGCCCGCAGCGCCGGGACGGGCGGGCGGTCGTAGCGGTGTTCGGCGTCGTAGT
Source organism: Kitasatospora sp. NPDC085464 (assembly GCF_044541955.1). Taxonomy (NCBI): domain Bacteria; kingdom Bacillati; phylum Actinomycetota; class Actinomycetes; order Kitasatosporales; family Streptomycetaceae; genus Kitasatospora; species Kitasatospora sp. NPDC085464. The sequence continues at coordinate 83,512 of NZ_JBITTM010000006.1, read as the reverse complement.
CGTCCTCGATGACCAGGCCGCCCTCGGCCGCCCAGCGCAGCAGTTCCCGGCGGCGGTCGCCGCCGAGGACGACACCGGTCGGGTACTGGTGGGCGGGGGTGAGCAGGACGGCCGGCGCTCCGGTGGCGCGCAGGGCGTCGACCCGGATGCCCTCGGCGTCGACCGGCACGGGCGGGGTGGCGGCGAGCCAATGGGCGAGGTGCTGCCGGGCGCCGAGCGAGCCGGGATCCTCGACGGCGACCTCGGTGATGCCCGTCCGCCCGAGGGCGCGGCCGAGCAGGGCGAGGGCCTGGGCCGTGCCGGCGACGACCAGCACCTCGTCGGGGTCGGCGCGGATGCCCCGGTTGCGGGCGAGCCAGTGGGCGACGGCCCGGCGCAGCGCCGGGGTGCCGCGGACGTCACCGTAGCCGAGGTCGGGCGCGGCGAGGCCGTCGAGGACGGCGCGTTCGGCGCGCAGCCAGGCGGCGCGGGGGAAGGCGGCGAGGTCGGGCACGCCGGGGGTGAGGTCGATCCGGGCGGGGGTGGTGCGCAGCAGGTCGAACACCTCGGGGTCGGGGTCGTCCCGGAAGAGGGCGGGCGCCGTCGGCGCCGGAGGGCGGAGCGGTTCCGGGACGGGCACGGCGGGCGGGGCCGGGGCGGCGACCACGACGGTGCCGCCCCGGCCCCGTCCGGCGATCTGCCCCTCCTCGGCGAGGCGGCGGTAGGCGTCGGTCACCACGCCGCGGGAGACGCCGAGTTCGGCCGCCAGCACCCGGCTGGCGGGCAGCCGGCTGCCGGCCGGGAGCCGGCCGTCGGCGACGGCCTCGCGCAGTCGGCGGGCGAGCCAGTCGGTGAGACCGCCCGACGGGGCGTCGGCGGTGTCGAGCTGCAGGAAGTCGGCGCCGGTCTCCCGGGGGTCTCCGGGCTCTTTGGACCTGTCGGTCAGGGTGGTTTTGGACCTGTTCACCGGACCATGGTGACGCGAGGGTGGTGGCCATGACCACGGAAACGGCCCGGCCGACACACCGGAACGAGAACGAGAACGACGGCACGACCTACGTCCACGGCTACTCGGACACCGAGGCGCGGCGCCTCGGGGACCAGGCGGACACCCTGGCCGAGTTGCTGCACGCGGGCACGGCGTACCCGGCGGGCAGCCGGGTGCTGGAGGCGGGCTGCGGGGTGGGGGCGCAGACGGTGCACCTGCTGGCCGCCGGCCCGGGGATGCTGCTGACCGCGATGGACCTCTCCGCGGACTCGCTGGCGCAGGCCCGCGCCCGGGTGGCGGCGCAGGCACCGGACGCGGACGTCAGCTGGCACCACGGCGACCTGCACCGGATGCCGTTCCCGGACGGCGCGTTCGACCACGTCTTCCTCTGCTTCGTGCTGGAGCACCTGCCCGACCCGGCGGCCGGGCTGGCCGCGCTGCGGCGGGTGCTGCGGCCGGGCGGGACGATCACGGTGATCGAGGGTGACCACGGCTCGGCCTTCTTCCACCCGCAGAGCCCGGCCGCCGGCCGCACGATCGACCACCTGGTCCGCCTCCAGGCCGCGGCGGGCGGCGACGGTCTGCTCGGCCGTCGCCTGCACCCGCTGCTGACGGCGGCCGGGTTCACGGACGTGACGGTGCGCCCGCGGACGGTCTACGCCGACGGCGGCCGCCCCGAGCTGGCGGAGGCCTTCACGCTGCGCACCTTCGTCGCCATGGTCGAGGCGGTCCGGGCGGAGGCGCTGGCCGCCGGGCTGACCACGGCGGAGGACTTCGACCGGGGCATCGCGGACCTGCGCCGCGCGGCCGAGCCGGGCGGGACCTTCCACTACACCTTCTTCAAGGCGGTCGCGGTCAACCCGTGAGGATCCGTCAGTCCGGGCTGTCCCCGAGGGTCGCCAGCAGGGTGCGCATGGCGTCGACCAGCGCGGCCGTCCGGGCGTCGTCCAGTCCCTCCAGGAGGCCGAACTCGGTGGCGAGGTGGTCGGGCAGGGCGCGGTCGATCAGGGCGTGGCCCTCGGGGGTGAGGGCGACCTCGCGGCTGCGGCCGTCCTGGTCGCTGCGGGTCCGGGTGACCAGGCCGCGGGCCTCCAGCCGGTCCAGGCGCTGGGTGATGGCGCCGGAGGTGACCATGGAGGACTGCATCAGGCCGGTGGGGGTGAGGCGGTAGGGCGGGCCGCTGCGCTTGAGGGTGGCGAGGACGTCGAAGGAGGCGGCGTCCAGGCCGTGTTCGGCGAAGGTGCGGTTGAGCGCCGCGTCCACCAGGCGGTACAGGCGCTTGAGCCGGCCGAACACCTCCATCGGGGAGACGTCGAGGTCGGGACGCTCGGCGGCCCACTGCGCGACTACGCGGTCCACATGATCTGCCACGGCACCAGGGTAGGCGATCGGACCCCGGTCCCTTAGCGGTGAGGTAACTGTGAGCCAGGTCACCCGCAGGCGACGGTGAAGAATGTCTTAGCGCTGAGATACATTGACTTAGTGCTAAGACATCGCCTCGCCATCGTGCTGGTGACGGCCCTCGCCCCCGCCGTCTGGGGGACGACGTACCTCGTCACCACCGAGCTGCTGCCGCCCCACCGCCCCCTGCTCGCCGCCGTCATCCGCTGCCTGCCCGCCGGGCTGCTGCTGATCGCCCTCACCCGCCGACTGCCGAAGGGCAGCTGGTGGTGGCGCTCCCTGGTCCTCGGCGCGCTCAACATCGGTGCGTTCCAGGCCCTGCTCTTCATCGCCGCCTACCGCCTGCCCGGCGGCATCGCCGCCACCGTCGGCGCCGTCCAGCCGCTGCTGACCGCCGGCCTTTCGGCCGCCGTCCTCGGCGACCGGCTCACCCTGCGCACCGTGCTGTCCGGCATCGCGGGCGTGGCGGGCGTGAGCCTGCTGGTCCTGCGGGCCGGCGCCGAACTCGACGCGCTCGGGGTCACCGCCGCGCTCGGCGGCGCCGCGGTCATGGCCGCCGGCGTCGTGCTCTCCAAGCGCTGGGTGTCGCCCGCCCCGCTGCTCGCCACCACCGGCTGGCAGCTCACCGCGGGCGGCCTTCTGCTGGTACCGCTCACGCTGCTCACCGAAGGCACGCCGCCGACCCACTACACCGCCGGCAACGTGCTCGGCTACGCCTACCTGTGCCTGATCGGCGCGGCCCTCACCTACGCGCTCTGGTTCCGCGGGCTCCGCTCGCTGCCGCCGACCTCGCTCTCCTTCCTCTCCCTGCTCAGCCCGGTGGTCGCGACCCTGGTCGGCTGGCTGGCGCTCGGACAGAACCTCAGCCCGCTGCAGGCGCTCGGCGCCCTGGTCGTGCTCGGTTCGCTCGTCGTCGCCCAGACCCGGCGGCCCGGCGCCACCGCCGGCTCGACGCCGGTGGCCCGCTCGGCCGCCGCACCGCCGGTGCGCGAGAACGTCTGACCCTCCCGGTCGGAGTCCCGCGCCGCAGGATCCCCACCGGTGTCCCGGACCCCGTGCCCCCGAGCCGGCGTCCCCGATCCCCCGTTCCCGATCCCGCATCCCGCGTTCCCAAGCCCGCATCCCGCATCCGGTCCGGCCCCCGGTCCGGACCCCGTCCGAGGAGAACTCCCATGCGCATCACCGTGTTCGGCGCCACCGGAAACGTCGGCAGCCGGGTCGTGGCCGAGGCGATCGCCCGCGGCCACGAGGTCACCGCCGTCGTACGGGACCCGGCCAAGCCGCACGGCCTGCCCTCCGCCGTCACCCTCGCCGTCGCGGACGCCCGCAACCCCGAGGACGTCACCCGGGTCACCGCGGGGCAGGACGCGGTGATCACCGCCACCCGCCCGGTGCCCGGCAGCGAGCACGAACTGGCCGTGGCCACCGAGGGGCTGCTGGCCGGCCTCGCCGGCACCGGCGTACGACTGCTGGCCGTCGGCGGCGCGGGCAACCTCGTCGTCCCGGGCACCGACGGCACGACCCTCGTCGAGACCCCCGGCTTCCCCGCCGAGATCCGGCCGATCGCGCTGGCCTGCGGCGAGCAGTTCGACCTCTACCGCGCGGCCGACGCCGACGTCGACTGGACGTATCTCAGCCCGGCCGCGCTGCTCGAACCGGGCGTGCGCACCGGCCGGTTCCGGCTCGGCCGGGACGAGCTGCTGCTCGACGCCGACGGCAACTCGGCGATCTCCATGGAGGACCTCGCCGTCGCCCTCCTCGACGAGGTCGAGACGCCCGCCCACCGCCGCGCCCGGTTCACCGCCGCCTACTGACGGCCGGCGGCGGCCTCCACGGGGGTGGGGCCGCCGCCGGCCACCCCCGCCCGGAGCTGGAGCCTTCCTCCGGGCGGGGGTGTAGCCAGCACCACCCCGAAGACGGCAGCACGGGTGATCGATCGTCAGGCCCGGCTCGGACAGGATCATTCCCGTGACGAACACCGCATCGACGAACCCCGCCCCGACCGCCGCCGCACCGGCCGCCACCGCCCCGGCCCGCACCACCCCGGCCGCCGCCAGGCCCCGCACCCGCCGTGCCGCGCTGGCCATGGCCGCCGCCGTGCTGACCGGCCTCGCCGTTCCCGCCACCGCCAGTGCCGACACCGCCCGCGATCCGGGCGACGCCGACCCGGCACCCGCCCGCTACACCCACCAGACGCTGAACTGGCAGCCCTGCGCCACGCAGCCCGCCCTGGACTGCGCCACCATGACCGCCCCGCGCGACTGGCACCACCCCGGTGTCGGGGCCGACCTCACCATCGCCGTCTCCCGGCACAAGGCGACCGCCGACCCGGCCAAGCGCAAGGGCACCCTGCTGATGGCGGCCGGCGGCCCCGGCGGCTCGGGCCTCCTGCGCCCGGCCGGACTGGCCACGGCCGCCCCGGCCGTCGGCGCCGCGTACGACATCGTCGGCTTCGACCAGCGCGGGGTCGGCGCGAGCACCAAGGCCGTGTGCCAGACCCCGGAGGAGTTCCAGGAGTTCCTGGCCGGCGACTACCGCGACCAGTCCCCCGCCGCGGTCGACCACGTGATCGCCGAGTCCACCAAGCTGGCCGCCGATTGCCAGGAGCGCAGCGGCGACCTGATCCCCTACCTCACCACCGAGCAGACCGCCCACGACATCGACCTGTTCCGCTCCCTGCTCGGCGAGCGCAAGCTCAGCTACTACGGCCCGTCCTACGCCACGATGATCGGCGCCTACTACGGGACGCTCTTCCCGCATCGGGTCGAGCGGATGGTGCTGGACAGCAACATCGGTTTCGACGGCACCTGGGAGAAGTTCCAGCTCGGCCAGCCGATGAGCTTCCAGCGCCGCTTCGACGAGGACTTCGTGCCCTGGCTGGCGACCCAGGACGCCACGTACCACTGGGGCACCACGCCGGAGCAGGTGCGGGCGCACTGGGAGCAGCGGCGGGCCGCGCTGCACGAGTCCCCGATCGTCGAGGGCTCGCTGACGATCGGCCCCAACCAGCTGGACAACATCGCGATCTCGGCGATCTACTCGGCGTCCCACTTCCCCGACCTCGCCCGCCTGTTGGCCGTCCTCGACAACTGGCAGACCACCGACGCCGCCACCCGGGCGGCGGTCGCGACCATGTTCAACAGCTACCTCAGCCCGGACTTCCTCGCCGAGTACTTCTCGGTGACCTGCAACGACACCGCGTGGACCAGGGACATGGACACCTGGGTGCGGCTCGGAGCCGAGAACACCGCCCGCTGGCCGCTGGTCGGCGCCCGGACGCTGGCCTTCAGCGCGGTCTGCGCCGCCTGGCCGGTCGCCCCGGCACCCAAGGTCAAGGTCACCGGCGCCCACCTGCCGACCACGCTGATGCTCAACTCGGTGCACGACCCGGCGACGTACTACGAGGCGGCGCTCGGCGCCCACCGCGCGCTGCGCGGCTCGAAGCTGGTCACCGTCACCGGGAACGGCGACCACGGCCAGTACCCCGGGACCAACTCCTGCGTCACCGACGTGGTCGAGCGCTACCTGCTGGACGACAAGGCGCCCGCGCACGACCTCACCTGCGCCCCGCCGCAGGCGGGTTGACCGCCCGGGTCAGTTCCGGGGCTTGGCGCCCAGCCGGGCGCGGAGCCAGCCGAGGCCGACGGCCATCGCGGCGAAGCCTCCGACGGCGAGCTTGATGCCGGCCTTGGCGACGAGCCAGCCGATCCCCGGGACGGCCCACCCCAGCCAGTGGAACACGGCCAGCAGCACCGCCGCACCGCACAGCGCGGCCAGGACGGTGACCACGACGGCGGCGGCCCGCGAGAGCTCCTGCGGGCCGTCTGCGTCGGAAGCGGACACCGGAACCGAACTCGACGTCGCGCCGTCCGTACCGCCGCCGGTCTCGTTCACCATGTCGTTCGTACCCCCCTCAGCCATGGGGTGATGATACGACTTCAGCGCCGGGCGTGGTGGGTGTCCCCGAGGTGCTCGCCGGTCTCGTCGTCGGGGAAGCTGACGGCCAGGGTGACGCGGTACTCGTGGACGTCGTCGCGGTGCCCCGGCACCCGGGCCCAGGCCAGCGAGTGCACCTCGGCGCCGGGGGCCTGACGGCACCAGGCGGCCGCCTCCTCCAGGGCGCGGGCGGCCGACAGTCCGGTGCACACCACGGCGGTGTACGCGGCGACCGCGACGTCCCCGCCGGAACGGCAGGTCCGCGACACGGCCCGGACGGCGGCGGCGGCCTGGGTCAGGTCACGGGCCAGGTCGTCCACCACCCGAGGGGGCGCCGGCAGGACGACTGCTCCCTCGGCGACGGTCTCCGGCAGGTTCGGGCTCACGGTCTGGACCTCCATCCGCATCATCACGCGGCACAGCATGCCGGGCGGTGATTCCTGGCATGCCCACTTTCACCAGAACGTCACCCGTCCAGGGGCGAGTTGGGAGGGCGCCCTGGTGTCCGGGGGCCCGCCCTGCTAGGGGAGGCCGACCGGGGCGCCGGGCGTTCCGGCAGGTCAGGGAGGTCGGGGGCGGGCGCCGCCGGGGAGCCCGGAACACCGCGCACGTACCACCCCCGTGCTCCGAACCGCCGGTCCGGCGCCCGCGGCGTCCGTCCCACTGCCGTTGGGCCCTTGGTCAACTCCCGGTACCGGAAGGTGATATGCCGCCGGACGCGGGTGGAGCTACCGCCGGCCACGGGACCGCTCCGGAGTGCGGTCCGCGGCGTGATCCGCGGGCCCGGGAGCGGCGCACCCCCGCTGAAGTGCCGAGTCAACCCCTCGGAGGGCCTCGGGCCGCCTCCCGGTCACCCTGTCCCTGTCAGATCGTCGTGATACTAATCGTGCGGTGGCGGGCCCCTTATCAGGTGGACGGGCACGATGACGACAGCTCAACCGTTCCGGGATCGTCCGGGCGGTGACGGGGAGGGGAATCGGATGACGGCGAGGTTCGGCAGCAGCCAGGGCGGGCGGAAGCTCCGGGTCGGCAAGCGGGTCACGGGGACGGCGGCGGCCTTCGCCGCGCTCGCCGCGCTGACCGGCTCTCAGGTGACGGGAATCGGGCTCGCCCCCGGCGCGGCCGCGGACACCGGCCCGACGAGCGGTGCCAGCGCCCCGGACACCGACCACCAGGGCACCGGCTCACCGTTCGGCACCCCCGCGCCCGGCACCGGCATTCCGGCCGACGGCGGCGGCACCCTCCAGCTCCCGCAGCCGCCCGGCTCGCTGCCGGGCGCGCCCGACGCCGGCCTGTTCGCCGCCACCGGGCCCGCCCTGCCCGCCACGGTGCTCGCCGCCTACCGCCAGACAGAGGCCTCGCTGGCGCAGCGTTCCCCCGGCTGCCACCTGCCCTGGCAGCTGCTGGCGGCGATCGGCCAGGTCGAGTCCGGCCAGGCCAACGGCGGCCAGGTGGACGCCTCCGGCACGACGCTGACCCCGATCCTCGGCCCGGCGCTGGACGGCAACGGCTTCGCCGCGATAGCCGACACCGACGGCGGCCGCTACGACGGCGACTCCCGCTGGGACCGCGCCGTCGGACCGATGCAGTTCATCCCGTCCACCTGGGCCACCTCGGGCGTGGACGCCAACGGCGACGGCAAGGCCGACCCGAACAACATCTTCGACGCCGCCGAGGCCGCCGGGCGCTACCTGTGCGCGGGCGGCCGCGACCTCTCCGACCCGGCGCAGCTCGACCGCGCGGTGCTCAGCTACAACAACTCGGGCGAGTACCTGCGGACCGTCCGCAACTGGATGGCCCACTACGGCAGCGGCACGGTGACGACCGTCCCGAACAGCCCCGGATCCTCGATACCGTCGCCCTCGCTGCCCTCGCCGTTCCTCCCGGTCCTCGGCGGCCCGACGGTCGGCGGCGGATCGGGCTCCGGCGCGACCGGTACCGGCACGACGCCCGCCCCGGCTCCGACCCAGCAGCCGACCACGCCGACCACGCCGGTGACGCCCACCCAGGACCCGTCGCCGACGGCGCAGCCGACGCCCACCACGGCGCCGACGCCCACCGGCTCGCCGTCGCCGACCGCGACGCCGACGACCACCCCGACCGGCACCCCGACGGCGACGCCCACGGGCACCCCGACCGGCACGCCCACGGCCTGCCCGGACCCGACGGCCACCGCCACCCCGACCGGTACGCCCACGGGCACGCCCACCGGGACGCCGACGGCGACGCCCACCCCGACGGGTTCCCCGTCCCCCACCGCCACGCCCACGGGCACCCCGACGGCGACGCCGACCGGCCTCCCCGGCTGCCCGACCCCGGCGCCGACCGCGACGGGCACCCCGAGCGCGGCGCCCAGCACCACCCCCAGCGCCTCGTTCTCGCCCTCGGCGGCCCCGAAGAAGTGACCTGACGACGCGCCCTGACGACGTGCCCGACGGGGGCGCGGTTCCCGGTGCGGAACCGCGCCCCCGTCGCGTCCGGTTGTCGTGTGTCCCGTCGGGCAGGTGGGGTGGACGCACGGGTCGGGTGCGCGCCCGCGGGAGCATCAGAGGTGCTTGACCAACTCCGGCATCAGGTCCTGGAAGGTCCGCCCGGTGGCGGGCTGGCCGATCGCGGTCATCTGCCAACCCGTCCCCGTGCGCTGCACCTTGGCCATGATCTGCGCGGTGTACGGGCCGCCGCCGGTGAGGGTGTAGCGCGCCAGCTCGGCGCCGGTGGTCTCGTCCACCAGCCGGCAGAAGGCCGCCTCGACCTCCTGGAAGGTCTGCCCGGTGAAGGAGTTGACGGTGAAGAGGATCTGGTCGACCTCGGCCGACACCGTCGACAGGTTGACCGTGATCGACTCGTCGTCGGTCGCGTTGCCGGAGCCGCCGACCAGGTTGTCCCCGCTGTGCCGCACCGAGCCGTCGTTGCTGGTGAGGTGCTGGAAGAAGACCACGTCGACCGGACGACCCTGGGCGAACAGCACCGCCGAGGCGTCCAGGTCGATCTCCCGGCCTGCGGCGAGCAGCTTGGCGAGGAAGCCCTTGCGTTCCGCCGCCTTCCAGCCCAGCCCCATCCGGACCAGGCTCAGCTGACCACCGCCCGGCTTCTCCAGGCTGATCTTCTGTCCCTTGGCCAGCGAAACGCTCATCGCGCCCTCCTCGTTCTGCCACCGCCGCGTGCCGCGAATCTACAGCACTGTAGAAAGTTTGTGATCATCCGACGGCGCCCTGGGAGCACCCCTACCCCGCACGCCCCCGCGCCTCACCCCCGACAACGGTCCGTACACCGAGGAAGCAGCGGCCAGGGGCCCTGCATCCGGCATCCGACGTCCGGCATCCGGCATCCGGTTAAGCCGCCGGGCCGGGAGCACCGTCACCCGGCGCCGCGCTCCAGCCGTACCAGCGCGTCCACCGCGACGCCACCCGCACCCCCACCCCTGTGCCCGGACCCGCCACCGACCGTACGGTGCACGCGCTCGGCGCGGACGGTGCGCAGTCCGAGGTCGGCGAGGTCCGCCAGGACGTCCTCCGGGGTGAAGAGCACGGCCGGGTCCTGCGGCCCGCCGACGCCCTCGGTGAGGTTGCTCAGGTCGTGCCCGACGACCAGCAGGGTGCCGCCGGGCGCGAGCGCGTCGGCGGCGCGGCGCAGCGCCGTGCGGCGGTCCCCGGCGGGCAGCTGGAGGTAGGCGACCAGGACGAGGTCGTAGCCGCCGACGGGGGCCTCGACGGCGCGGGCGTCGCCGTGGCGCCAGGTGAGCCGGTCGGCGACCTCGTCGGGCAGGTCGGCGGTGAGCCGTTCGGCCCGCTCCAGCGCGACGGCGGAGAAGTCCAGTCCGGTGACCTCCCAGCCCTGGGCGGCCAGCCAGATGGCGTTGCGGCCCTCGCCGGCGGCCAGGTCGAGGGCGTGGCCGGGGGTGCGGCCGGTCAGTTCGCGGACCACCCACTGGTTGGGTGCCGTGCCCCACACCAGTTCGCTCGCGGCGTAGCGGTCGTCCCAGTCCTGGCTGTCCATCGCGCGTCCTCCGTTCGGGGGCCTGCCGGTACGGGTCAACCTACCGGGCGGCCGCAACGGAGAGGGGGCGGGCGGACGGTCCGCGTGGGCCGTCCGCCCGCCCGGATTCTCCCGATGCCCGGGAGCACCGGGGCCGGCCCCTCCCGGAGGGGATCAGCCCTTGAGGTCCAGCGACGGGAAGAGGTCCTCGAACGGCTGGGTGGTCACCGAGACGCTGCGGGCGAACGGGTCGTCGAAGTCCCAGATCATGAACAGCAGGAAGGCGATCAGCACGCTGAAGCAGAGCGCCAGCGTCAACTCCCTTGGTGTGCGCCGGATCTGCAGGGCGAACAGCATGCCGACGGTCACCACCGCACCGCCGATCAGTCCGAACCAGACGATCCCCGGCATCGTCGAGCCGGCGTTCTGACCACGCGCCTGGCGGGCCTCGGAGGCCTGGCTGATCCGGTCCATGATCGGCTGGTAGGCCTGGGACTCCAGGTCGGAGGCCGGCGGCCGGGTGGCGACGTCGGTCTGCAGCTTCTGCAGCAACTGGTCGCCCTTCTCGGAGATCCCGCCGTTCTCGCGCATGTAGTCCCACTCGGTGTTCACCACGTACGTGACGTAGGCGTCCACGTCGGCCCGGACCTGGTCGCGGAACTCGACCGGGTAGACCACCGCCCGGTCGCTCACATCGCGCAGGGACTGCGCCTCGCGGAACAGGTCGTCCTGGGCGACGCCGCGCGCCTCCCAGACGCCCGCGATGGCGAGGCCCAGGACGATCGCGTAGACCACCCCGATCATCATCGTGATGTACTCGATGACGTCCGGGGTCTCGTCGGTGTTCTCCTCTGCGGCGCCCACCCGGCGGTTCCTCAGCAGGACCACCGCCACCACGACGGCACAGGCCGACGCCATGGCGATGGTCAACGCCACCCACTCGGACATGGGAACTCCCTTCTCTGGCTTGGCTTGTGACGAAACGAAAAAGGTCTGGGCAGGCCCGGGCCGACGGACGTCGCAGGATCGGACGGCGGGCGGCGGGGCCGCGGCCGGTCAGGACCGGCCCGAACCGCCTCGGCCTCGGCCCTGGCCTCGACCCGGGCGGAGGGCCGCCGCCGCGAGCACACCGGGCACCATGATCAGCAGCAGCGTGGTGGTCATCGGGGCGCCGTGGTGGCGCTGCGGCATCGCCACCGGCAGCGCCGCCGGGGCGCGGAACGCCGGTCGCGGCGCGGGGGCCGGCCACGGCGCGCTCGGGCGCGCCGGGCTCGACGGGACGGGGCTCGGGGCCGCCGGGACCGGGGCCGCGGGAACGGCGGGCGGCGGCGGATCGGCAGGCGCGGGCGGCGGCGGGGCCGGGGCGGGCGGCGGCGGGGCGGCAGGCGCGGGCGCGGGTGGCGGCGGCGCGGGGGGCGACGGCGGGGTCGGCGTGGGGGTGGGTGTCGCGGTCGGCGACGGCGTACGCGTCGGCGTGGGAGTGGGGGTCGGGGTCGGCGTACGCGTCGGCGTGGGAGTCGGGGTCGGGGTCGGGGTCGGCGTACGCGTCGGCGTGGGGGTCGGAGTCGGGGTCGGACACGGGTGCGGGTGGTGGTGGTGCCCGGCCGGGGGCTTGTGGTCGTCGTGGTGTCCGGTGCCGGCGTTCGGGGCGACGCTGACGCCGACCTGGACGTCCACGCCCACCCCGACGCCCACGCTGCCGCCCGGCCCCACCGACACCGACACGTCGGTCCGGGTGCAGACGCAGGTGTCGACGGACGTGCCGTGCGGGTGCCCTCCGTGGCGTTCGGCCCCGGACGCGGTCGCGCCGGTGACCAGTGCGCACATCGCGACCACGCCGACCGCGGCACCGGCCAGCCGCGCCCGCCGCCCGGAGGCCGCCGCCCCACCGCCGTGCAGCGGTATCCGTCGTAACTGCCGACGCTGGGACATGGGCTCCACGCACCTCTCGGGTCACCTGGGGACGGAACGGGCGGAACGCATCGGGACCGGACCGGTAGGGCTCCGGTCGACGGATCGCCGTAGGACCGGCGGAACGGCCGACAGCGGTCGCTCCCCGATCAGAAGTCGATCGGGCACAACCAGAAACGATCGGACGCGATCAGCCGGACGGCCCGCCTTCCGGGGGGCGGGCCGTCCGTCATCAGGTCAAACGATCATCGAGCCCGGCCGGTTACGGCCCGCGCCCGTTGTTGTGCGCGATCAGTGGCGGCGGTGCGCGATCTCCACGTTCTCCAGCACGCCGACGGCGTCCGGCACCAGGATCGCGGCCGAGTAGTAGGCGCTGACCAGGTACGAGATGATCGCCTTCTCGTCGATCCCCATGAAGCGGACCGAGAGCGACGGCTGGTACTCGTCCGGGATGCCGGTCTGGTGCAGACCGATCACGCCCTGGTTGTCCTCACCGGTACGGATCACGAGGATCGAGCTCGTGTTCTCCTTGGTGATCGGGATCTTGTTGCACGGCAGGATCGGTACCCCGCGCCAGGCCGGCACCTGCTGCCCGCCGAGGTCGACGTGGGTGGGGTACAGACCGCGGGCGTTGAACTCGCGGCCGATCGCGGCGATGGTCCGCGGGTGGGCCAGCAGGTAGTCGGGGTCACGGCGGCGGTTGAGCAGCTCGTCCAGGTCGTCCGGGGTGGGCGGGCCGGAGTGGGTCTGGATCCGCTGGTCGAAGTCGGCGTTGTTGAGCAGGCCGAACTCCGGGTTGTTGACGATCTCGTGCTCCTGCCGCTCGCGCAGGGCCTCGATGGTCAGCCGCAGCTGGTGCTCGGTCTGGTTCATCGGCTGGTTGTACAGGTCCGCGACCCGGGTGTGGATCTTCAGGACGGTCTGCGCGACGCTCAGCTCGTACTCGCGCGGCTTCAGCTCGTAGTCCACGAAGGCGCCGGGGAGCTCGAACTCGCCGTGGTGGCCGGCCGACATGGCGATCTCGGCCTCGCCGCGCTCGTTCTGGGCCTGCAGCGGCAGGGCCAGGAACGCCTGCAGGTGCTCCTGGAGGCTCGGCGCGTTGTCCCGGATGGCGACGAAGTCCGCCCGGGACAGGGTGAGGGCGACACCGGAGGTGGCGGTCTTGGCGGTGAAGTCCCAGGCGGCGTCCGGGTTCAGCAGCGCGTCGTCGCCGAAGCGGTCGCCGTCCGCGGCCACGCCGATCTCGGTCTCGTCGCCGTACTTGCCGGTGCCCACCAGGTTGACCCTGCCGTGCGCGATCAGGAAGATCCGGTCGGCCGCCTCGCCCTGGGTGGTGAGCACCTCGCCGGGGCCGAAGTCCCGCTGCTGGCAGCGGTCGGCGAGGGCGGTGAGCACGTCCTCGTCCTCGTAGCCGCGCAGCAGGGCCAGCTCGCCCAGCTCCGCCGGGATCACCCGGACCTGGGAGCCGGTCTTGATGAACTCCACCACGCCGTTGCCCACGGCGTAGGTGAGCCGGCGGTTGACCCGGTACGCGCCACCGGCGGCCTGCACCCAGGGGAGCACCTTGAGCAGCCAGCGGGAGGTGATCTCCTGCATCTGCGGTGCGGACTTGGTCGTGGTGGCAAGGTTGCGGGCAGCGGCCGTCGCAAGGCTCTGCTGCTTGACCTGCTCTGTCTCCGGGCTCGTGTCCACGGGCATCGGCAGGGTCTCCATTCCTGTGGTCGGGTCACGCGGCCAGGGCCATACGAACCGCCCTGGGGCACATGCCGTGACGGATCATCAGATCCGTAGACTGGTGGGGGCGTTGGCGAAGTATCGCGAGTGAGGCCACCGTCCGGCGGCGGCCCCTCCGGAACCCTAGATCACCAGGGCCCAGCCGAGCCCGTACGGACGCCCAGTACCCCCCGATAGGGTGAATCTCGCGCGGTCCGCCCCCATCACGCCGAGGACCGGAGGAACATCCGTTCACCCCGGCGGTTCGCCGCTCTGCCAACGGCTCCCCCGTCCAGGCCACGACCCCGCGGGCCGGTTCGGAGCCCACCGCCCGGCGTCAACCCGGCACACCGGTGGACCCGCTTCGGGGCTTCTACGGCCGGTGCCGTACGGGGTCGAACCGAACCGCCCGACCCACCAGGGCCCACCGGGCGCCGGGCCCGCCACCGCCGCGCGGAAGAGCCCGTCAGGTGCCGGCACGGGGGAGGCCGGCACCTGACGGGGGCACGGGGATGCGCAGTGGGGTGTGCACCGGGGAGGGACGCCGGGGAGGGACGCCGGGGTCGGACGCCGGGGCCGGTCGGGGCGCTCGTGATCAGGCGCAGGCGACCTGGGTGCCGGGGACGTCGACGATGCCCGAGTTGTTGTTCAGTCCTCCGTTGTACTCGTAGTACAGGTAGGAGTAGAAGTCGATCCGGGTGGCGTCCCCGCAGGCCGAGTCGGGGGCGATGGCGTAGGTCACCGTGAAGGTGCTGCTCGCTCCCGGTCCGAGCGGCACGTCGTACCGGGCGATGCCGCCGTGGACATTGTCGCTGCAGCCGTTGGTCTGGGTGCCGCAGGCCGTCTCGGTGAACCTGAGGCCGGTCTCCAGGCTGGTCCCGTAGGTCTCCTGGACGCTCTGGTAGACGAACTGGATGGGGGTGTCGTACGGGTTGCCGAGCGTCAGGGTGAGCGTGAACTCGCCGCCGCGGACGGTCGTCTGCCGGTCGGAGACGACCGTGAGGGGCAGCGGGGAGTCGGCCCGGGCGGGAGCCGCGGCGAGGAGCAGACCGACGACGAGGGCCGGGCACGCGACGAGCGCGGCGCGGATCGGATGTGTTCTGCGCATGACCATGGAGCGTAGGCCGGGGCACCGCCGGGGTTGCCCGCCGCTGCCCGGTTCCGTACCGACGCAGGAGCGGCGAGCGGACGCGGCGGACCGGTCGGTCCGGTCACTGCCCCGCCCGGACGTCCGGGGGCCTATGCTTCGCGCCGCCCGGCCCGTCCGCCGGCCCCGGCGCCCTGCCTCTCCACCGGTCCCCGGCTCCTCCGCTCCCCGCCACCGGCCGCCGCCTCCGGCCCCGTTCAGGCCGGCGGCGGCAGGATGTCGCAGAGCGCCGCGAGCGCCGCCGGGTAGGCGTGGTCGGGCGGAGTGGCGTAGCCGACCACCAGTCCGTCGACGACGGGCATGGCCGCCGGGGCGATCGCCGGGTGCCGGAAGTCGGCGAGGCCGTCGACGGCCAGGCCCCGGTAGGCGGCGGCCTTGAGCACCGAGCGCTCGGTGCCCGGCTCCAGCCGCAGCACGGCGTGCAGGCCGGCCGCGATGCCGGACACCTCGACGTGCGGGGCGCTCGCCGCCAACGCGGCCACCAGCTGGTCGCGGCGCTCGCGGTAGCGGCGGCGCATCCGGCGCACGTGCCGGTCGTAGCCGCCGGAGTCGATGAACTCGGCGAGGGTCAGCTGGTCCAGCGCGCTGGCCCAGCCCTCGCGTTCGCCCTTGGCGGCGAGCACCCGGTCGACCAGGTGGTCCGGCAGCACCATCCAGCCGAGGCGCAGCGCGGGGCTGAGGCTCTTGCTGGCGCTGCCGAGGTAGACCACCCGCTCGGGGTCGAGGCCCTGGACGGCGCCGACCGGCTGGCGGTCGTAACGGAACTCGCCGTCGTAGTCGTCCTCCAGAACGAGCCCGCCGCGGCCGCGCGCCCAGTCGATCACCGCGGCGCGGCGGCCCGGGTGCAGCGGGCCGCCGGTGGGGAACTGGTGGGCGGGGGTGAGCAGGGCCGTGCGGACGTCCCCGTGCTGCACCAACTCGTCGACGAGGGCGCCCTGTTCGTCGATCGGCAAGGGGACGGCGGTCACCCCGGCGGTGGCCAGCAGCCCGCGGTGGAAGCCCAGTCCGTACGCCTCGACGGCCAGCGGGCCGGTCTCGGCGGGCGGCAGGACGGGCCGCGCGCCGTCGAAGAGCAGTCGTAGCGCGTGGGCGAAGCCGGAGCAGATCACGATCCGGTCCGGGTCGGTGCGCACCCCCCGGGCGCGGGCCAGGTAGTCGGCGAGGACGGTGCGCAGCTCGCGCCGACCGTGCGGATCGCCGGGCCCGAAGGCCTCGTTGGGCGCGGCGGTGAGGGCCCGGCGGGCGGCGGCCAGCCAGGCGGTGCGGGGGAAGGAGGCGGCGTCGGGCTGGCCCTGGCGCAGGTCGTGCCGGGGCCCGGGGCGGCGCGAGGGGCGGCGGGCCCGGGTGGCGGGGACGGGCTCGGCCCGCTCGGCGACGGCGGTGCCGGATCCCTGACGGGCGGTCAGCCAGCCCTCGGCGACGAGTTCGGCGTAGGCCTCGGCGGCCGTGTTGCGGGCGAGGCCGAGGTCGGCGGCGAGGGTCCGGTAGGGCGGCAGCCGGGTGCCGGGTGCCAGTCTGCCGCTGCGGATCGCCTCGCGCAGGGCCGTCATCAGCGCGGCGCGGCGGCCGCCGGTGGCGGGGAGGTCGAGGTGCAGGTCGCTGCCGGTCGGGTGGGCGGGCTCGGAGAGGTGCGTGCCCCGCGTGTCCGTCATGTTCACGCACCCTACCCGCCGCCCCGCTCCCGCCCTGCGGCCGGTCGGCCCGGGGCCCTCCGGCCCCAGTTCCACCGGGCCCGGAGCCACCGACGTCCGGCCGATCCATACCTAGGGGACGACGGTCACCGGCCAGCGGCCCGCCTTCACCAGTCGGACTGCCACCGATCCGATCACCTTGTGCCCGGCCTGCTCGGAGACGCCGACCACCACGGCGTCGGCGCGCAGCTCGTCGGCGAGCTTGGCCAGCCCGCCGTACGCGTCGCCGCGCATGGTCAGGAACCGCCAGTCCACCTTCCACACCTCGCGCACCCGCACCTCGGCCTCGCGCAGGGCGGTCAGCAGTTCCTCGGCGACCTCCTGGGTGGTCTCCTCCACCGCGGCCCCGGCCAGGGCGGTCGCGGCGGCGAGGATCGGCTGGATGTAGGCCACCGCGAGGACGGCGCCCTGCCGGCGGGCCAGTCCGGCGGCGTAGGCGGTGGCGCGCCAGGAGGAGTCGGAGCCGTCCAGCCCCGCCAGGATCACCTTGGGCCCGTCGGTCCCCAGCTCGAAGCCCTGCGGCGCTGCCGCGGCCTCGTGCTCCTCGGCTCCGAACGGTCCGGTCGATCCGAACGGTCCGGCCGATCCGAACGGTCCGGCCGATCCGGTCGGCACCGCGGCCCCGCCCGTCCCTCCCGCACCGGCATCCGCGGCCCCCGCGCCCGCCGCACCCGCTGCATCGCTCTCTTTGCTCATGGCCACGAGGCTATGCGCGGCACCGTGCGTGAGCGCCCGGGGCACTCCGGGTGAGCCGTGTGGTGCGGGCCACCCGGGACGGCGGCGGGCACGGCGGATCCGGCACCGGCGGCGGGCGGGCCGTCACGCGCTGTCGACGATGTGCGCGGCCTCACAGCACTTTCGCTGTGGCCCGGGCCACTTCACCGGGGGGTTTGATCTTGGAAATGGGTGGAAATCAGGCGAAATCATCACAATTCCTTGATCCTTACTTCCGGTAACAGGCCTCTGACGTGCCCAAACCTTCGAATCCTTGAATCGGCCCCGACCGGACCCGTAACTTCGAACCCGTTGCACCGAGCGATCCGCTCCGGACGGGCCTCACCGCCCGCCCACCGAGCCGGAACGGTGCCGAACCACGCGAGTGACGTGTCCCCGAAACCACCGGCCTTCCGAGGGCCTGGTTCCGCGCGCTCGCAACCCTCCGAAAGGAACTCCATGACCTTCCGTAACGAGACCGCCGCTGCCACCACCACTGCCACCCCGAAGCGCCGCAACCGCGTCCGGATGGCTCTGATGGCCGGGGCGCTCACCGCCCTGCCCGTGGCCGGCCTCGTCACGGCCACCAGCGCCTCCGCCGCTCCGGCCGGCGTCTGGGACAAGGTCGCCGCCTGTGAGGCCACCGGCAACTGGGCCATCAACTCCGGCAACGGCTTCTACGGCGGCCTGCAGTTCACCTCCAGCACCTGGGCGGCCTTCGGCGGCACCTCCTTCGCCCCGCGCGCCGACCTGGCGACCAAGGACCAGCAGATCTCCATCGGCGAGAAGGTCCTCGCCGCCCAGGGCCCGGGCGCCTGGCCGATCTGCTCCGTCAAGGCCGGTCTGGGCAAGTAGGACCACCACGCCGCCGCCGCATCCCCCACAGGGTGCGGCGGCTTCGTCGTCCCCGCGCCTTCCGGCCCCGTCAGGCCGGCCGGGCCGGGAGCGGCAGCGGGAGGGCGGGCAGCCCGTCGAGGCTGGTCCCGACGAGCGGCTTGCGCTCGCAGTAGGCGCCGAACTCCTCCTCGTCCTTGCGGTCGAAGTACTGCGCGTGCAGGTCGCGGTCGGCGCGGTAGTCCATGAACGGCACCGCGTAGCCGCAGGAGTCGCTCACCCGCTCGGCCTTGACCAGCACGATCGCCCGCAGGCCCGACCCGTCGGCGGCCGGGTCGAAGTGGCCGAGCAGCCCGGCGAAGCGCGGGTCGTCCCGGAAGACCGCCTCGCCCGTGCCGTGCACCCGCACCACGGTCGGCGGCCCCTCGAAGGAGCACCACATCAGGGTGATCCGGCCGTTCTCCCGCAGGTGGGCGACGGTCTCGGCCTGCGATCCGCCGAAGTCCAGGTAGGCGAGGGTGAGTTCGTCGATCACCGCGAGGGTGCCGGAACGGCCCTTCGGCGAGAGGTTGACGTGCCCGTCGGCGGCCAGCGGGGCCGTCGCCACGAAGTAGACCGGCTGGCGCTCGATGAAGGCGCGCAGTCGGCCGTCGATCGATTCGTACTGCTTTCCCATGTACGCAATTGTGCTCGCATCTCGACTGGCGGGAAAGAAGAATCCGTTCCGTGAGACCCACCTGACCTGCCGTCGGCCCGCCCGGGGACTTCGAGGACGGGCCCTAGAATGGGCTGCGTACATGTCACCCACCCCGCCCAGCACGGGAGTCGATATGTCCCGGAGCACCGTCCCGCCGACCGCGCCGGGGATGGTCCTCGGCACACCCGCCGTACCGCTGCGCCGGTACGTCCTCGGCTACCGCGGCTACCGGCTGGACCTGCGGCAGCCGCGCCGCCGACTGGAAGTGCCGACCGACGTGGTCACGGTGGCCCTCGCCTTCGAGGGCAGCATGCGCCTCACCGACGCCGTCTCCCCCGCGCCCGCCGCCTCCTTCGGATCGGTCGTGGCAGGGCTGCGCCGCACCGCGACGATCGCCCAACACTCGGGCGTCCTGCACGGGTTGGCCGTCTCGCTCACCCCGCAGGGCGCCTTCCGGGCGTTCGGTCCGCTGGCCGGCGACCTCGGCGGACAGTGGGCCGAGCCCGGGGACGTCCTCGGTCCGCGGCTGCGCGCGCTGACCGACCGCCTCGCCGACACCCCGAGCTGGCCCGCCCGGTTCGCCATGCTCGACGGCTACTTCGCCGCGCTGTTCGCGTACGGCCCGGACTGGGAGCCGTCCGTCCGCTGGGCCTGGCACCGACTGCGGCGCTCGCACGGGATGGTCCCGATCCACACCCTGGTCGAGGGCACCGGGTGGAGCCGCCGCCGACTGGAACTGCGCTTCCGCGAGCACCTCGGGCTGGCCCCCAAGCAGGCCGCCGGGATCCTCCGGCTCCAGCACACCCTCGGCGTCCTGGCCGCCCGCGCGGACCGCCCCACCGGCGCCGACCTCGCCGTGCTCTGCGGCTACTACGACCAGTCCCACCTCGACCGGAACTTCCGCGGCATGGTCGGCTGCTCGCCGCGCGAGTTCCTGGCCTCCCGCACCGGCACCGGCACCCTGCCCGAGCCCACCGACCGGGTGGCGGGGCGGGTGACCAGCGCCCTCCTCGACCCCGGCGCGGCCTGAGCCGGGCCCCCGGCCCGCTCCGGAACGCGTGCGCATTCTTACAAGACGCGCGGCGGCCCCGTCCGGCACCTTCGAAGAGCCCGGCCGGCACGGGGGGCCGGCCGGTCACGGGCGCGGACGGGGCCGGGGCTCGGCTCGGTGGCGGCCGAGCCCGGTCACTGCGTCAGGTCATCGCGTCGGGTCACCGCGACGCATCACGGCGGCGGGCCACCGGGCGGGTCACTGCTTCATGTAGACGCTGTCCATGAAGTCGATGATCTGCTGGTCCGTCAGCCGCTGGCCGTCGCGGTGGCCCATCGCCAGGTCCGCCTCGCTGATCATGCCCACCAGCCGCTCCCCGTCGATCACGGGGATGCGCCGGATCTGGTGCTGCTCCATCTTGCGCAGCACCATGTCCATGCTGTCGTCGGCGCGCACGCAGTGCAGGTGGCCGGACAGGTCCATGGCCGTCATCTTGGACGGGTCCTTGCCCTCGGCGATACACCGCAGCACGATGTCGCGGTCGGTGATGATGCCCTTCAGCTTCTGGTCGTCGCCGCAGATCGGCAACGCGCCCACGTTCTTGTCGCGCATCATCATCGCGGCCTCGGCCAGCGTCTGGTGGGCGCCGATGCACTGGGCGCCGGTGTGCATGATGTCTCGGGCAGTGGTCACGGGGACTCCTTCGTCGGTGGTTCCCCCCGCATCCCCCCGGAACGGCGCGCCCCCGCGCCCGACACGGGCGCGAACGGGGTGACCGCGCCCTCACCATAAGCAACGCCGCGCCGGTCCGCGACCGCGCCGGACCCGCCGGGGCGGCAGCCGCGCCGGCTCGGCGACCCGGCGCCCGGCCCGTGGGAGCGCCGATACTGGGAGGGTGACCACGGACACCGCAGGGCCCGGTGCCGGGACCGTCGACGAGGCCGTCCGGGCCCGGCCCGCGACCGCGCTGCGCCCGTACGTGGCCTGGTACTCCGGCTACCGGCAGCGCGGCCTCGCCCCCGCCGTCCACCGCGGCCTGCCCTCCCCCCACCTGACCTTCATCCTCACCCTCGACGAACCCCTGGTGATCGCCGGCCACCCCGACCCGGCGCAGCCGCCCGGCAGCTACCCGACCCTGCTCGGCGGCCTGCACACCACCCCCGCGCTGATCACCCACGAGGGTGCCCAGTCCGGCGTGCAGATCGCCGTCCACCCGCTCGCCGCCCGGGCGCTGTTCGGCCTGCCCGCCGGGGAGTTGGCCGGGATCGACGTCCCCGCCGACGAGGTGCTCGGCGGGCTGGGCCCGCAGCTGCAGGACCGGCTGCGGGCCGCACGGACCTGGGAGGAGCGGTTCGCCGTGCTGGACGGGGCGCTGCTGCGGGCCGCCCGGCCGTCCGGGCAGGTGCCGCCCGAGGTCGGCTGGGCCTGGCGGGCCCTGCGGCGCAGCGGCGGCGCGCTGCCGGTGGCGGCGCTGGCCCGGGAGACCGGCTGGAGCGCCCGCCACCTGCAGGAGCGGTTCCGTCGGGAGACCGGGCTGACGCCGAAGGCCGCCGCCCGGGTGATCCGCTTCGACCGGGCCCGGCACCTGCTGGCCGCCCCGGACCCGCCGTCCCGGTTGGCGGAACTGGCCGTGCGCTGCGGGTACTTCGACCAGGCGCACCTGGCCCGCGAGTTCCGCGCACTGGCCGGGGCGGCGCCGAGCGCCTGGCTGGCGGCGGAGGGCCCGGACGCGGCGAAGTTCCGAAACGTCCAAGGCGGCGCCGCCGGGGCGGTCGCAGAGTGGGAGGCGTAGCGGATTCCCGCACCCACCCGAGCCGATCCCGAGGAGAGAGCCATGGACGCCACCGAGACCCCCGCCCCGCAGGTCTGGCCCAGCCTGCGCGCCACCGATGCCCGGGCGCTGATCCGCTTCCTGGTCGGGGCCTTCGGCTTCCGGGAGGTCGTCGCCTACGGTGAGGGCGAGTTCGTCGCCCACGCCGAGCTGGCCTGGCCCGAGGGCGGCGGCGTGATGCTCGGCTCGGACCGCGAGACGCCCGACGGCGACTCGCCCTGGCCCGGCAAGCCGGGCGGCTTCACCGCCTACGTGGTCACCGCCGACCCGGACGCCCTGCACGCCCGCGCCGTGGCCGCCGGCGCCCGGATCACCACCGGGCTCCACGACACGGACTACGGCTCGCGCGACTTCGCCGCCACCGACCCCGAGGGCAACCGCTGGTACTTCGGCACCTACCCGGGCGCGCCCCGGCCCGCCGCGGGGTAGCGCCGTGCCCGGGACGGCCCGCGGGCCGGTGGACCGGCTGCGGGCGCTCTGCCTGGCGCTGCCGGAGGTCGAGGAGCGGGTCAGCCACGGGGAGCCGACCTGGTTCGCGGGCTCCGGCCGCCGGGCCCGGGTGTTCGTGATGCTCTCGGACCACCACCACGACGACCGGCTCGGCTTCTGGTGCGCGGCGCCCGGCGGGGCGCAGGAGCGGCTGGTCGCGGAGGCCCCCGACCGCTACTTCCGGCCGCCGTACGTGGGACACCGGGGCTGGCTCGGCGTGTACCTGGACGGGCCGGCGCCGGACTGGGCCCGGATCGAGGACCTGGTCGCGGACGCCCACGCGCTGGTCGGCCCCGGAGGGTGACCGCCGGCCCCGGGCGCCGGCCCCGGGCGGTGACCGCCGAACCGCGGCAGACTGACTGCGGGGGCCACCCACCGGAGGCTTCGGAGACGGACCGTGCCGCAGATGACGGTGGACGGGCGCACCCTCGCGCTCTCCCACCTCGACAAGGTGTACTACCCGCGCACCGGCACCCCCAAGGGCGAGGTGCTGCGCTACTACGCCGCCGTCCACGCCTCGCTGCTCCCCCACCTGCGCGACCGCCCGGTCTCCTTCCTGCGCTGCCCGGACGGGGTCGAGGCGGAGGTCTTCGTCGCCAAGAACCCGCCCCCGGGCACCCCCGGCTGGGTGCGCACCGTCGAGGTCCCGAGCAACACCGGGGACCTGCGCCAGGTGGTGCTGGAGGACGGCGCGGCGCTGCTGTCCGTCGCCAACCTGGGCTGCCTGGAGCTGCACGTCCCGCAGTGGCACGCGGCCGCGCCCGCCCTCGCCGACCGGCTGGTCCTGGACCTCGACCCGGGCGAGGGCGCGGACGTCCTCACCTGCCGGGCGGTCGCGCTGCTGCTGCGCGAGCGGCTGGCGGCGGACGGCCTCACCGCCTGGGTGAAGACCTCCGGCTCCAAGGGCCTGCACCTGCTGGTCCCGATCGAGCCCACGCCCAGCACCCGGGTCTCCGCGTACGCGAAGGAGCTCGCCGCCGCCCTGGAGGCCGAGCACCCGGAGCTGGCGGTGCACACCATGGCCAAGGCCCGGCGGCGGGGCCGGGTGCTGGTCGACTGGTCGCAGAACAACGCCAAGAAGACCACCGCCGCGCCGTACACCCTGCGGGCCCGGCCGCTGCCGACGGTCTCCACCCCGCTGTCCTGGGCCGAGCTGGAGCGGGCCGGCGGGGAGCGAGACCTGACCTTCACCCTCGCGGAGGTCCCGGACCGGCTGGCCGCCGACGGCGACCTGTTCGCCCCGCTGCTGGCCCCGGAGCAGGCCCGCCCGCTGCCGACCACCCCCGCGGCCGCGCCGC
The DNA here is from genome assembly GCF_044541955.1 of Kitasatospora sp. NPDC085464. Taxonomy (NCBI): domain Bacteria; kingdom Bacillati; phylum Actinomycetota; class Actinomycetes; order Kitasatosporales; family Streptomycetaceae; genus Kitasatospora; species Kitasatospora sp. NPDC085464. The sequence continues at coordinate 59,917 of NZ_JBITTM010000006.1, read as the reverse complement.
GGCAGTCGGCACGCGGCAGGACGGGGCAGCCGGCAGCCCGGCGGGCGCGCGAGGTGCGGCAGGTCCTGCAGCCGCCCGTCGAGGTGATGCGCCCCGCCGCCGTCACCGCCGTGCCGCCCGCCGACGGACTGGGCGGCGGTGGCGTGCAGTACGAACTGAAGCTGGACGGCTTCCGCTGCGTCGCGTTCGCCCGCGGCGACCGCCCGCCGGTCCTGCAGTCCCGCAGCGGACGCGACCTCGCCCCCGAGTTCCCGCCGATCGCCGACGCCGTCGCCCGGCTGCCCGAAGGGCTGGTGCTGGACGCCGAGCTGGTCGCCTGGCGCGGCGGCCGGTTCGCCTTCGGTGAACTGCTGCGCACCCGCCGGGCCCGCGCCGCCGCCACGGACGTCGCGCTCGGCCTGATCGCCTTCGACGTGCTGGCCCTGCCCGGCCGCGACGTCCGCCGGCTCCCGCTCACCGACCGCCGCCGGCTGCTGCTCGCGGCGCTGGCGGACGTCCCGCCGCCGGTCCGGCCGGTGCTGGCCACCACCGACCGGGCGGAGGCGATGGAGTGGATGGAGCAGCTCGCCGACACCGGGGTGGAGGGCCTGGTCTGCAAGGCCGCCGCCTCCCCCTACCGGCCGAGCGGCGCCGGCCGGGTCTGGGTCAAGTACCGCCGCAGCGACACCCTGGACGCCACCGTCAGCGCCGTCACCGGCCCGGCCGCCCACCCGCACGCGCTGGTCCTCCGGCTCGACGACGGCCGGGTCTTCCTGACGACCCCCCGGCTCACCCCCGTCCAGTCCCGCGAGGTCGCCGACGTCGTCCGCCCCCTCCTCGGCCCGGCCGGCACCGACCCCGACCACGGCCCGGTCCACCCCCTGACCGCACCGCTGCGCGCCGAACTCACCCTCACCGGCCGCCCGCCGAGCGCCACCTTCGTCCGCCTCCGGGGCGACTGAGACCGCTCCCCGCCGATGGGGCCGCCTGTGGTCCCGCCGCTCGCTGCCCGCCGTCGCTTCCCCGCCGGTGCCGCTGCTACCTGTGCCGCTTGGCCGTGGCGTGGGCGAACTCCGTGACCAGCGCGTCCTCGAAGAGCGGCAGGTCGACCGGCTTGCGGCTGGTGACGAGCGGGCCGGGCCCGTCGTGGCAGACGTGGACCGGTTCGTCGACCCAGTGGGCGCCGGCGTTGACCAGGTCGGTGCGCAGGCTGGGCCAGGAGGTGAGGGTGCGGCCCCGGACGGCGTCGGCCTCGATCAGGGTCCAGGCCGCGTGGCAGATCGCCGCGACCGGGCGGCCGCCGGCGCAGCAGGCGTGCACGAAGGCGACCGCCGGGCGGTCCAGGCGCAGGTGGTCGGGGTTGGCGACGCCGCCGGGCAGGATCAGGCCGTCGTAGTCGGCCGGGTCGGCCTCGGCGACGAGGGCGTCCACCGCGAAGGTGTCGCCCGGGGCGCGGTGCCGGACGGCCTGGACCCGGCCCTTCGCGGTGGACAGCAGGCGCGGCGTGCCGCCGGATTCGGCGACGGCCTGCCAGGGGGAGGTCAGCTCGGCCTGCTCGACCCCGTACGGCGCGGCCAGGAAGGCGATCGTCCGGCCCGTGAGCGTGGTGGACGGCCAGGGCATGGCACCGGGCCTCAGCGCGGGCGGGGGGCGGTCAGGTCGACGGCGGCGGGCGGAGCCGAGCTGAGCCTGGCCCGCGGGCAGTCGAGGTGGACGGCGAGGACGAGGTGGTCGACCCGGGCGACCGCGCCGACCGGGACGAGCACCCGGGTGCCCGGCACCCAGGGCTCGGCGTCGACCAGCAGGTGGTCCCCGGTGTCCTGCTCGACCGTGCCGACCGGGCCGTCGGTGGCCTGCACCTCGTACCCGACCAGGCCCGGGTCGGCGGCGGGATGGGAGCCCGGGCGGTGCTCCCAGAGGTCGGTGGTCATCGCGTCACGCCTCCGGTCGGTCCCAGGGCCGCCGTTCACGGCGTTCGCGGCGTTCCTCCGCCTCGGCGGTCTCGATCCGGCCCTCGCGGGCGGCACTGCGACGGCGCAGCAGCTCCGAGGTGGCGACCGCGGCCGCCACGGTGGCCGCCCAGACCACGGCGAGCGCGGCCAGCACGGCGGTGGTCGGGGTCCGCGCGCCCACGCCGAGGCAGATCGCCGTCATCACCAGGACGGTCAGCACCACCCCCGCGGTGGCCCGGCGCCCGACGGCGCGGAGCACGCGCCGGACCCGGCTGGGCCGCTTGGCGCCCATCGTGCTCAGCTTCCGGTCGAGCCGCGTGTCCTGGCGCAGATCGGACTCGATCTCCTCAAGGAGCCGACGCTCCCATCCGCTCAAAGCGGGACCGTCCATCTCGGTCACCTCCGACACTTCCGGTGACGTGCTCGCACCGGCTCGGTTTCCCGGTGCGGGCCGGCGCTAACCGTTCCGGGCACCGCCTGTTCCGGTGCCCACCGGTCCGAAGGCCCGGGGACGGGCCAGCAGGCTGTCGTCCAGGACGCGCAACAGGGCGGCGGCGTCGCGGTGGACCTCTGCCGCGCCCGCCGCCCGCAGCTCCGGACCGGCGTCCCCGCCGGTCTCCAGGGCGACGCACGGCACTCCGGCCCGCCACGCCGCCCGTACCTCGCGCACGCTCCCCGCGACGGCCACCGCGTGCGAGGGCGTGCCGTCCAGCAGGTCCAGCGCGGCCCGGACCGGATCGGTCCCGGGGTCGGCCACGGTCAGGGCCGGGGCCCCGGCGGGTCCCGGCCCGGTCAGCACGACCGTCCAGCCCCGGGCGGCGCACTCACGCAGCAGGTCCGCGCCACCGGGCGGCGCGGGCCGCCAGTCGGTACCGAAGAGAGCCGCCGAGATCACCGTCATGGCCACCGCTTCCGTTCGCAGGCCACGCGCCGTATGCGCCCTTCCAGGTTAGGCCGCTCCTCCGCCCGGCGCGCTGCCTGCCGGACCGGGGCTTCCGGGAGCGGTGCAACGGGCACCGCGGCGGGACGGGAGCGACCGCGCCCGGGTGGGGCGGCCCTAGTCGGCGAAGGGGTCCGAGGCCAACCGAGCGTGCAGGTGTTCGTCCTGGTGGTCGCGCCCTTCGAAGCGCCACGAGGCGCGCAGGGTGCCCTCGTACGGGAAGCCGGCGCGCTCGGCGACCCGGCAGGAGTCGTCGTTGCCGACGGCGTGGAACAGCTCGATGCGGCGGGCGTCGGCGGTCTCGACGGCCCAGCGGGTGACGGCGGTGGCCGCGCGGGTGGCCAGGCCCCGGCCGCGGGCGGCGGCGAGCAGCCAGTAGCCGATCATGGCGACGCCGTCGGCCTGGTTGCTCCAGCGCAGGAAGGCGTTGCCGAGGAGGGTGCCGTCGGCGGCGTCGGTGAGCGCGAAGGCGGCCATGGTGCCGTCGGCCCAGTGGACGTCGCAGCGGTCCAGGTAGGCCTCGGCGGCGGCCGGATCGGTGGCGCTCAGCGGGTTCCAGCGGGCGATCTCCGGGTCCGTCGACGCGGCGACGAGCGCGGGGACGATCCCGCCGGGCACGTCGAGGGCCCGCCCCCAGGGGCGCAGCAGGGCGTCGCCGAGGTCGAGGACGGCGGGGCGGAAGACGCGCCGGTCGATGGTGGGGTCGCTGGTGGTGGTCACCCGCTCTTCCTATCGTCCGCTCGCCCGGGGCCGCCAACGATTAATCCGGTTCGGCGCCGGGCGGAGTGCACGCGCGCCGACGGACGGGGTGACCGCGCGGCGCAGGGCGCCGGGCCCCCGCGCCGAGCGGTCATGACGGCGGTTCAGATCCGGGCCAGGTAGCCGTTCTCCACCAGCCAGAGGACGTTCAGCCTGGCCGGGCCGGCGGGCAGCAGGGCCGCGTCGAGCTGGTACTGCAGGCCCCAGCCGGGCTGGTCGAACCAGGGCGCGATCGGGCCGGCGTGCACCGTGAACGCCTTGACCACCTTGTAGTCGTGGTAGTTGCAGGCGGCCGGCGGATTGCCGTCCAGGCTCTGCGGCGGTATCGCACGGTTGGCGTAGGGCAGGCCCTCGGGGGCGAGGAAGGAGCCGTACTCGCTGCCGTAGCGGTCGATGTTCTGGTTGGGGTGGAGCGTGATGTCGAACTCGATCGGGCTGCCGTCGGGCAGGGTGACGTAGCCGTCGGCGGGCGGGTAGATCCAGCCGCCCTTGCCGCCGTTGGCAGTCGCGTCGTAGTAGTGCGCGAGGAAGGCCTGCTCGCTCGCGCCGCCGGTGCGCCGGTAGCCGGTCAGTTGGCGGCCGACGCGGCCGGTGGTCGGCAGGTCCTGCGGGCCGAGGCGGGCGTCGTCGTGGTGGAAGGCGGCGGAGCACTGGTCGGAGGGGGCGGCTGACGGGGCGGCCGCGGCGGCGGGGATGCTCGGGGCGAGCACGGCGGCGGCCGCGGCGAGGGGTGCGACGAGCAGGCGAAGGCGAAGGCGCACGGGGTCTCCGTCGGACGGGTCGGCGGTCGGGTGGGAGCCGCGGAGGGGTGTGCGGAGGGGCGTTCCGCTCACTCTTCGTGGCTGATTCGACACCAGGCAATCGGATCACCTGATCATTCGTCAACATGACCCTGGCAGCAGCCCGTTCACCTCGGCCGATTCGACCGAACCCGTGACACGACGACCGCCCACCCGCGAGGATGGGCGGTTCGGCGGCCCCGCCGTCAGCGCCCCGGCGCGACCCGCCCGAGCAGGTGGAGCAGCCGGTCGAGGGAGTCCTTGGAGTTGGGCTCGGTCAGGTTGACCATGAGCCGGAACGCCACCTTCAGCAGCGCCGGGCGGCCGAGTCCGGCGGCCCCGGCGGCACCGAGCAGCTTGGGCCGCCCGAGCAGGTCGGCGGCCAGGCGGCCGAGTGCGAAGTAACCGGCGTAGGCGGAGTGCAGCGTCCGCGGGTAGGCGCGCAGGGCCAGCTCCCGGCCGCGGTCGGTGCGGCGGGCCAGGGCCTGGACGATGGTCTCGGCGGCGTAGCGGCCGGATTCCATCGCGTAGGCGATGCCCTCGCCGGTCCCCGGGCTGACCGTGCCGCCCGCGTCGCCGACCAGCAACAGGCCGTCCGCGTAGTGGGGCCGGCGGTTGAGGCCCATCGGGAGGGCGGCACCGCGGATCGGCTCGGTGACGCCGTCGGGGCTGTAGCCGTACCCGGGCGGCAGCTCCTCGCACCAGCGGCGCAGCAGCTCCCGCCAGTCCACGTCGGTGCCGGCGGTGTCCAGGACGCCGAGGCCGACGTTGGCGGTGCCGTCGCCCATGCCGAACACCCAGGCGTAGCCGGGCAGCAGGCGCCGGGTCGGGTCGCTCGGGTCGCGCAGGTCGAGCCAGGCCTCCAGGTAGCGGTCCTCGTGGCGCGGGGTGGTGAAGTACGTCCGGTAGGCGACGCCCATCGCGCGGTCGGTGCGGCGGTAGCGCTTCATGGCGACGGACAGCCGGGTGGAGTTGCCGTCGGCGGCGACCACGACCGGGGCCCGGTAGGCGACGGGCCGGCGGTCCTCGCCCAGCCTGGCGGTGACTCCGGTGATCCGGCCGGTCCGCTCGTCGACCAGGGGGCCCGCGACATTGGCGCGTTCGATCACCCGGGCACCGTAGGAGGCGGCCTTCTGCGCGAGCAGGTGGTCGAAGTCGGCGCGGCGGCGCACCAGTCCGTACCCGGGGAAGGCGGAGAGCTCGGGCCAGTCGAACTCCATCGAGCGCCGGCCGGCGATCAGCCGCAGGCCCCGGTTGTGCAGCCAGCCGGCCTCCTCGGAGACGTCGATGCCGAGGTCGGTCAGCTGCTTGACGACGCGCGGGGTGAGGCCGTCGCCGCAGACCTTCTCGCGCGGGAAGGCGGACTTCTCCAGCAGCAGGACGTCCAGGCCGGTCCGCGCCAGGTGGGCGGCAGCGGTGGAGCCGGACGGGCCGGCGCCGACCACGATGACGTCGGCGCTCTCCTCGGCGGTCTGCTCGGGGCCGGGCATCGCACTCTCCCACGGGTCGGCTCGGCTGCACGTGCAGCGGAGTCAGCGGACTGGGCGGTTCCAGACGGACGATAGAGAAACCTGGCGCCCGCCCGCCGCCCCGACACGCAGGCCGCGCCCGGGGACCGGTCAATACCGGCCACGTCGGTGTCACGGGTTCACCCGCCGGATCGGGTCCAGGAGTTGACCGGCGCCGACCGCCTCACCGACTGGAGTGCACACGATTCCATGACAACGGGGTGATCGGATCGTTGTAACGAACTAGTCGGGACCAACCGACCAGAGCAACGCATTTCGGCCAAACCTCCCTTGCGTCACGTTTCTCTCTGCGGGAACTTTTGTGCCCCTCGCGTCGTACGGCACCGGCTCCGGCCGAACGGCCGACCAGAGGCTCCCTCCCACCGCGCAGGTGCGTCCCGGCCTGCCGTACCCGATGGAACACCCATGCACATCCGCTCCACCGCCGCGCGCTCCCTGGTGGCCGTCCCGACCGCCGCCGCCCTGATGCTGCTCGCCCCCGCCGCCGCGCACGCCGTCGCCGGTGGCGGCGGCAAGGGTGGTGCCCCCGGCAACAACGGCACCGTCAAGATCCACGACGCCGCCACCGGGCAGGAGGACGTCCGCAACGAGCCCAAGGTCTGCACCTTCTACCTGGACTCCTTCGGCTTCGACGCCAACCAGGACGTGGTCTGGGCGATCACCACCGTCGGCGGCGGCCCGCACGAGAAGCTCGTCGCGTACGGCGACATCCCGGTCGACGGCCACGGCCACGTCCGCACCGAGGACATCCACCTGCCGGACGGCCACTACAAGCTGTACTGGCAGTCCGTCGAGCTGGTCGACGGGGAGCTGCCCGAGGACACCAAGCTCAACAACCCCAAGCAGAAGGTCTTCAAGGTCGACTGCGGCGGCGAGACCCCGGCCCCGACCGGCAAGCCCTCGCCGACCGGGACGCCGACCCCGACCAAGACGCCCACCAAGGCCCCGACCGGCAGCCCGACCTCCGTGCCGACCACGCCGGCGCACAGCCCGTCCGCTCCGGCCACGCCCTCGGCCCCGGCCACGCCGACCGCCACCGCGAAGCCGTCGGAGACCCCGACCGCCACGCCCACCACCCCGGCGGCCACCGCCCCGGCGACCGGCGAGCCGACCGCCGCCCCCACCGACGTCCCGAGCGCGGGCCCGTCGACCCCGCCGACCGCCACCGTGCCGGTGCACATTTCGACCACCGACACCCCGGTCAACCCGGACGCGCCGCTGCCGCTGCCCAAGAAGGTCAGCGTCCCCACCCCGATCCCGGGCGCCCCCTCGGACGGCAAGAAGCTGGCCACCACCGGTAGCGACGGCACCCTGCTGTACGCGGGCGCCGGCACCGTCCTGCTGGCCGCCGGCGCGGGCGCGGTGGTCTTCGCCCGCCGTCGCCGCACCTCGGCCTGAGGCACCTCCGCCTGGGCGCGCCCGTCCCCGGGCATGCCTCAGGCGGGGCGCCGGATGCCGGGCACTCGGTGCCGATGCACCTGGTGCCGGGGGCAGCTGTTGCCCCGTGACACCGAGCCCGCCCGGGGCGCTGACCCCGCCCCGGGCACCCGCCGCGTCTGAGCCGCGGCACCACGGAGCCCCTGACCCCGCGAGCAGCCGCGGGGCCAGGGGCTCCGTGTCGTACGGCGGCGCCCGTGGCCCGCGCGGGCCACGGCCGACGGCGTCGCCGACGACGACGAGGGCCCCGGATCACGGGGGTGGGACCAGGGGCCCTCGATCTGATCGACGGCCGGCCCGCCGCCCGGGGTTCACCGCCGGCACCACGAATGCCACGGCGTTACGAACGCCACGGGCTCCACGGGCTCCACGGCCACGGTTCCGGAGGGCGGAAGCCCCCGGCCCCATGGGGGAACCGGCCAGGGGCTTCCGCCCTCCAGAACGGACGACCTGCCGCCGGCGGTTCACCGCCCGGTCCGCCCGCTCAACCGACGCCGACGCCGGCTCCGGCTCCGGCTCCCGCTCCGGCTCCGGCTCCGAAAGACCGGAAGCCCCTGGCCCACGGGGGAACGGGCCAGGAGCTTCCACCCCGGACTACGGCCGACCGGCCGTCACGGGTTCACCGCCAGCACCACGTACCCCGCCAGCACCGCCAGGTGCACCGCGCCCTGCAGCGGCGTCGCCCGGCGCGGGATCACGGTGAGGATGCCCACCACGACCGTCAGCGCCAGCAGCACCATGTGCGCCGGGCCGAGGCCCAGGACGAGCGGGCCGGACAGCCAGGCGGAGGCGATCGCGACCGCCGGGATGGTCAGGCCGATGCTGGCGAGCGCGGACCCCAGGGCCAGGTTGAGGCTGGTCTGCACCCGGTTGCGGACGGCCGCGCGCAGCGCCGCGATGGTCTCCGGCAACAGCACCATCATGGCGATCACCACGCCGACGACGGAGTGCGGGAGTCCGGCGTCGTCCACCGCCTTCTCGATGGTCGGCGAGACGCCCTTGGCCAGGCCCACCACCGAGACCAGCGCGACGGCGAGCAGCAGCAGACTGACCCCGGCGGCCCGGAGGGTGGGCGGGCTCGCGTGGTCCTCCTCGTCCAGCACCCGGCCCTCGGGGGTGACGGCCAGGAAGTAGTCCCGGTGCCGCACCGTCTGGGTGGTCACGAACAGTCCGTAGAGCACGAGCGAGGCGGTGGCCGCGTACGCCAGCTGGGTGGTCGAGAACTGCGGCCCCGGCGAGCTGGTGGTGAAGGTCGGCAGCACCAGGCTGAGGGTCGCGAGGGTGGCGATGCAGGCCAGTGCGGCGCCGGTGCCCTCGGCGTTGAACACGGCGGTGCGGTACTTGACCGCGGCGACCAGGATGGACAGGCCGAGGATCCCGTTGCAGGTGATCATCACGGCGGCGAACACGGTGTCCCGGGCCAGGGTGGCGGACTTGTCCCCGCCGTCGGCCATCAGCGTCACGATCAGCGCGACCTCGATCACGGTGACCGCCACCGCGAGCACCAGCGATCCGAACGGCTCCCCCGACCAGTGCGCGATGACCTCGGCGTGGTGCACGGCGGCCAGCACGGCGCCCACCAGGAAGCAGGCCACCACGCCCACCACCCAGCCGGGCAGGTCCTCGTGCCAGGTCAGGGCGAGGACGACGAACGACACCACCGGAACGACGACGGTCCATTGCACGGCAGCCGCGCGGAGCTTCGTGATCATGCCGCGAGGATCCCAGACCGCCGGCCGCTCGCCCGGGTGCCCGCGCCGGATGCGTATGGATGTGGCACAACTCGTCCCGGCCCGCGCCCTCACCCTCCGTAGTCGGCGAGGTAGCGGAGCACTTTGTCGACATGGGCGCGGACCCGGTCCGGGACTCCCCCGGCCGACTCCACCGTCTTGTCGCTGGTCCGGTAGGCGGCCGAGATCAGCGCGGGCAGGTCGCGGGTGAACCCGGCCCGTTTGAGCTGCTGGTCCAGCCAGCAGACGTAGTTGCCCATCGCGGCGATGGCGTCACCCGGGTCCAGGTAGGACTTGGGGCCGGCGTGGGTGGCCGCCTTGGCCCAGGCGTCGAAGACGGCGGGCGTCCACATGGCGATGCCGTACTCGCCGGTCTCCGGGCGGGCGGCGTTCGGGTCGAAGCCGCTCTCGGCCTTCAGCATCGCGGCCAGCAGCACCGGGGTGACCTCCCGCTCGGGGCAGCGGCGGGCGGCGTTCAGGATCATGTCCCGGTAGGCGACCGGGACGTCCGAGTCCGGCGGGATCGCGCCGGGCAGCGGCGGCGGGCCGCGGTGGGCGCCCGGGCCGGCGGGTTCCGGCCCCCCGGTCAGTGCGAGGACGGTGAACGCGCAGGCCAGCGCACCCGCACCGGCCCGCAGCGCGGCGCGGCGACGCCGGGCCGGACCGGCGGTCGCCCGGGCGACCAGCGCGGCGAGGTCGACGCGGGCCCGCTCCTCCCGCCCGGGGGCCAGGCAGGCGGCGACCACGGGCCGCCAGGGTGCGGGCAGCGCCTCGTCCAGCCGCAGCGGCGCGGCCCCGCGCGCGTACGCCTGGGCGGCCAGCGAGCGGGCCCGGGCGGTGGCGCCGAGGAAGGGGTGCAGCCCGCCGGTGAGCAGCTGGTGGGCGATCACCCCGAAGGCCCAGACGTCGGCACTGGGACGCACCGCGACCCCGCGCGCGCCGGTGCGCTGGGACCACCACTCGGGCGGGACGTGGTCGGGCGAGCCGAGCGGCGGGGCGTACGCGTGGGTGCCCTCCAGCTCGGCGGTGAGGCCGAAGTCGGCGATCCTGGCGCTGCCGTCGGGCATCAGGAGGATATTGGCCGGTTTCAGGTCCCCGTGCACCCAGCCGGCCCGGTGCATGTGGGTCAGCCCCGCGCAGACCTCGGCGAGGACGCGCTCGGCGCCGGGCACCGCCGTGCCCGGTCGGGCGGCGCCCAGCACGTCCTGGAGGCTGCGGGCGGCACGCTCCATGACCAGGGCGACGGCACCGTCCAGGGCCGGGTGGTCCGGGTCCTCGACGGTGACCACGGCGAGGGTGCGGATCAGGTTCGGGTGGTCGGCGCGGCGGCTGAAGCGCTGCTCGCTGCGGGCCATCTGGGCCACCGTCCGACGCTGACCGGGGCTGAACCGGGCGGCCCCGAGCAGTTTGACGGCGGCCCGGGTGCCGTCCGGGCCCTCGGCGGCGTGGACGCTGCCCCAGGCGCCCGCGCCGAGGAACGCACCGAGGCGGTAGCCGGCGATCGGGTAGCCGTCCGGGACGTCGAAGGGCGCGCCGCCCTCCGGCCCGCGGCTCTCCGGCCCACGGCTTTCCGGCGGGCGCGCCTCCGAGGGCTCGGGCCGTTCGGACGGCTCCTGCGTCCCTGGCCGCTCGGACGGCTCCTGCGTCCCGGACGGCTCCGGCCCGGGCCCGGCGGCGGGCTTCACGGCCGGGCGGCCGCGCGCCGGGGCGGGAGCAGGGCCAGGTGCTCCTCCCGGACGAGGTCGAACTTCAGTGCCAGGGCGGCGAGTTCCTCGCGCTTGCCGCCACCCGGACCCTCCTCGTACGGCTCGCGGAGCCGCAGCTTGGTCTCCACGAGGTAGTCGATGTGGTAGTTCACCGCCGAGCGGGTCAGCCCGCGGCAGGAGGGCAGGGCGCGCAGCCGGGCCAGCACCTCGGTCACGCCCGGGACGACGGCGGCGGAGGGCGAGCGCAACCGCGGCTCGCACAGCGCGAGCAGCACCAGGAAGTACTTGGCGGTCGGGTCCAGGGCGAAGGGGCTGACGGTGTGTTCGCCGTCGGCGCCGCCGGGCCGGCCGTCCAGGTAGGCGTGCTGCGGGGCGAAGACCTTGAAGGAGGCGGGTTCGCCCAGCGCGGGCAGCAGCACCCGGGAGAGCTCGAACGGCACGGGCGCGCCGAGCCGGCCGGGGGCGACCTTGATGTGCTCGCCCGCGCCCTCCAGGTTCTCCACGACGTAGGTGGCGGAGCCGCTGAAGTTGGACAGCCGCCAGTAGTCCTCGGCCGCGACCACCTCGCCCGCTCGGCGGGAGACGCCTTGGTCGGGCAGTGGGATGGCGACCGGCCGGCCGGGCTCGCCGCGGCCGAACACCGCGGCCTCGCCGGGGCCCATCCGCACCAGACCGGGCGCTTCTCGGGGCGCCATCTCGGGCCCCGGACAGGGAAGTTGCACGATGACCGTGTCCACGCAGCCACCTCCGTGGGATCGGATCGATGGTATCCGCCCGATTCGCCCCGGAGGCAAACCGCCACCCGGACGAGTGAAGGGACACCGCCAACCCCGCCCGGCCCGCCAGGAGTTGCCGCCCATCTCACCGCGAGGAGCAGGCCGGCGACGCGCTCCGGCGACCGTTTCGGGGGCCCTGCCGCGCCGGGCACCCACGTGACCACAGAGGCAAAGGGTGATCCAAGAGACGGTCAAGGAGGCGTGGAGGACACGCCGATCCGCCGCCGTCCGGACCGCACGGACCCCTTCGGCAGCACGGGCACCGCGTCCGTCCACCCCCGCACGGCAACCCGGACGCCTTCCGGGCGCGACCCGGGACGACCCGCGGACCGCGAAGCGTCGGGCAACGGTTTCGGCCGGGCGATCCCACGCCGTTCGCCCGGGAAAACCGGTGCTGAGCTGGGGAGATGCCGCACGTCGGACCGGCACCCCGGCACCCCGGACGGCGGGGCGGAGGCAGAACGCCGGGCGGTGCCATCGCGCACGAACTGATCATCCGTCAGATCGGCAGCTGTCCGGATACCGAACACTCGGTGAATGGTTGCAGCATGTAGTTGAATGGTCACCATGAGTGTGACGCAACGCACACACGCGACGTCCACAATGTGTGCAACACTCATCCCAAGGAGTGAGATTCCCTTAATTTCCAAGGAGGTTCGCATCATGCGCACTCGGATCGCAGCTGTGATGATGACGGTGGCAGGGATCGCCGGGCTGACGGCGGGCCCGGCCCTGGCTGCCACGGCAACGTCCGAGACCGACGCCGTGGCCTGCGTCACGGTGCTCAACCGCCCCTGCGTCTCGCACCAGACCGACGGCGAGGGCTTCGTCGGCGTCGCCCAGGTCACCGCCGACCCGGGCCAGTTGACGATCGTGAAGGTCGAGGTCCGCACCCAGGCCGCGTGGGGCAGCCCGTGGGAGACCGCCGCCTCGGCCACCACCGTACGGTTCGGCTCCGCCAAGGCCGTCACCCCGCGCGTCGTCACCACCGACCTGCACATGATCTGCGCCACCGCCGGCCCGGCGCTGGACGCTGCCAAGCAGGTCACCACCTGTACCAACCCGTTCTGATCACGGGGCCCTTGACGGGCAGCACGCGCGCCGCCGCCGGCACGACCGAACGGCAGCGGTGACGACAGGACGAGCCGGGGCGCCGCCCCGCTCGGGGCCGGTCGCCGGGACCCCCGTTCCCGGCGACCGGCCCGTCGGCGTTCGGACCCGTCGGCATTCGGGCCCGTCCGACGCCCGGGCCGGGCCGACACACAGGCCCCGCGCCAGGACCCGGCCACCCACCGCCCGGCCACCGCCACCCGGAGTCCACACCCCGGAGTCCGGCGGGAGAACAGCAGGCCACGGACCGGCTCCGACCGGGCCCCGGGTGGACCTGGGGCACCCGTTCACGGCAAACTGGTCTAGACCTCGGAGGTCTAGACCTCAGACGCGCCTCAGAACGGTGGACCCAGTATGGAAATCGTGATCGTCCCAGACGCCCGGGCGGCCGGCGAACTCATCGCCGCGGCGATCACCGATCTGCTGACCGACAAGCCCGACGCCCTGCTCGGCGTGGCGACCGGTTCGACCCCGCTGCCGATCTACCAGTCCCTCGCCGCCCGGGTCGGCGACGGCCGGCTGGACGCCTCCCGGGCGCGCATCTGCCAGCTGGACGAGTACGTCGGCCTGCCGGCCGGCCACCCGGAGTCCTACCGCTCCGTGGTGCTGCGCGAGGTCGTGGAGCCGCTCGGCCTGACCGAGGACTCCTTCCTGGGCCCGGACGGCAATGCGGCGGACATCGCCGGCGCGGCCGCCGCCTACGACCGCGCGCTCGCCGAGGCGGGCGGCGTCGACCTCCAGCTGCTCGGCATCGGCACCGACGGCCACATCGGCTTCAACGAGCCCTGCTCCTCACTGGCCTCCCGGACCCGGATCAAGACCCTGACCCGGCAGACCCGCGAGGACAACGCGCGCTTCTTCGACAGCATCGACGAGGTCCCGCACCACGTCATCACCCAGGGCATCGGCACCATCCTGGAGGCCCGCCACCTGGTGCTGCTCGCCACCGGCGAGGCCAAGGCCGAGGCCGTCGCCCTCGCCGTCGAGGGCCCGCTGTCCGCCGTCGTCCCCGCCTCGGCGCTCCAGCTGCACCCGCACGCGACCGTGGTGGTCGACGAGGCCGCCGCCTCCCGCCTCAAGCTCGCCGACTACTTCCGCGACACCTACGCGGCCAAGCCGTCCTGGCAGAAGCTCTGAGCGCTCCCGCGGCGCAGCCGCGACGGCCGGGGCGCCGGCCACCGATCCCCTCGGTGGCCGGCGCCCCGGCTCGTTCGCGCGCGCGGGCGCCGGCGCCGGGGCACGAGCCGGTCAGCGCTTGCGGAGCCAGCCGGCGAAGGCCTCCAGGGCCGGGCCCGGGTCGCGCCGGCCGATGCCGAGGCGGAAGCGGTCGGTCGGGGTGGGCGTCAGTTCGGAGCGGAAGGTGCTCGCGGGCAGCAGGATGACGCCCGCCTCCTCGACCAGCCCGGCGCAGAAGTCCTCCACGCCGTCCGCCCCGAGGTAGCGCGGGAAGGCGACGCAGCCGCCGTCCGGCGCCCGCCACTCGAAGAGGTCGGCGAACTCGGCGAAGAAGGCGTCGAAGAGCGGCAGGTTCTCGGCGATGATGCCGCGGTTGCGCACCAGGATCCGCTCGCGGGCGGTGATCGCGATCCGGGCCAGCACCTCGCTCGGCGCCGAGTTGCAGATCGTGGTGTAGTGCTTGGCCCGTTCCAGGCGGGAGCGCACCTCGCGGTCCCGGCAGGCGATCCAGCCGATCCGCAGGCCGGGCAGGCCGAGCGACTTGGAGGTGACGTTGAGCGAGAGGGCCTGCTCGGAGAGGTCGGCGGCCTGCGGCAGGGTGCGGGCCGGATCCTGCTCCAGGCCGCGGTAGACCTCGTCCGAGAAGAGCCGGATGCCGCGCTCGTCGCAGAGTTCGACGAGCCGGGTGAAGTCGGCGGCGTCGATCAGCGCGCCGGTGGGGTTGTTGGGGAAGTTGACCGACAGCACCCTGGTGTTCGGGCGCAGCGCCGCCTCGACGGCGTCGAGGTCGAGCGCCCAGTCCCTCCGGTCGTCCAGGGCGACGCCGGTGACCTCGCACAGGGAGAGCGGGACGGTCTCGGCGGACTGGTAGCCGGGGGTCACCACCACCGCGTGGTCGCCCGGTTCGAGCAGCACCTGCATGGCGAGGTTGAGCCCCTCCTGGGCCCCGGCGAAGCAGATCAGGTCGTCCTCGTCGACCCGCTCGTACGTCCCGGCGATCGCCCGGCGGAGCCCGGGGTCGCCGAAGGTCTCGGTGTAGCCGAGGGCGAGGGTGTCCCAGGCCTCGCGGTCCTCGGGGCCGGCCAGGGCGAGCAGCTCGGCCATCGTCATGGTCTGGGCGTCGGAGGCGGTGAGGTGGTGGGGGACGGTGAACTCCCAGCGCGAGAGGTGGGTTTCGAGCCGGAAGTCGGGGAGCTGGGGCATGGAGGCCGTTCCTTCCTGGGGCCTGGGGGTGCTGCGGGGCCGTCGGGCCTTGCGGTCCTACGGCCTTACGGGCCGGCGGGGTGCTTGAGCTCGGCGAGCAGGCTGTAGGCGGTCGAGCGGGATATCCGCAGCGCGGTGGCGACGACCGGGACGGCCCGGCGGACGGCGAACACCCCGGCCTGGTCGAGTTCGCGCAGCACGGCCAGCCGGTCCTCGCGGGTGAAGCGCTCCAGCGGGCGCCCCCGGGCGCGGGCGTGGCCGGCGATCACGTCGTTCATCCGCGCCGTCCAGTCGCGTTCGAAGAGCGGCTCGGGGCGCGGTGCGCTGGGGGCGGCGAAGCCGGCGAGGAGGGCGGCGGCCTGCTCCAGCGGGCCCCGGTCGAGGTTGACGCAGAGCACCGCCGAGGGCTGTCCGGCGTCGTCGCGCAGCACGGCGCTGACCGCGGAGAGCCGGCGGCCGTCGGGCAGCGCCTTCTCGTACGGGCCGTAGACGTCGGGGGCGGTGGGGTCGACCTCGTCCAGTTCGCCGAGCATCGACGGGTCGCCCGGGGCGCGGGGGGTCATCGGGTTCCAGATGGCGAGCACCCGGTCGGTGGCGATGTCGTGCAGCACCACCTCGGCGTACGGGCCGAGCAGCAGGGCCACCGCGCGGCAGGCCGAGGCGAAGGTCCGGACGCGCGGGTCGGGGTTCTCCGAGGGCATGTTCGGACTGTACGTCCGGCCCGGACACTTCGTCCAGGACCGCCGACGGCGGAGGCCCCGCCGGACGGTCCGGGGGTCCGGCAGGACTCCCGGGTTCCGGCGGGGCCTCCGCGCCGCGGTTCGACGGCGGGTTTCAGGTACAGGCGGGTGCCAGGTACAGGCTGGTGCTACGTGCAGGTGATCGACAGTCCGAGGACGGAGGAGCAGCTGCGCGTGTCCCGGCTGGTGGTGGGCGACGGGTCGGCGGGGGTGCCTGCGGTGCGGGCCATGGTGACGTCCCAGCTGCGGATCAGCGAGAGCACTCCGACCTGGATCGTGAAGTGCCGGGTGACGGTCGCGCCCTTGGCGAGCGGGGCGGCCAACGTGCAGGTGAGCTTCCCGACGGCCACGGTGCAGTCGGTGGAGGTGGTGGTCAGGCCGCTGGGCAGGCCGGCGGTGACGGTGGCCGCGGTGATCGGGTCGGGGCCCTGGTTGGTGAGCGTGACCGTGTAGTCGACGCGGCTGGCGAGCAGTTGGGTGACCGGGGTCGCGGTGAGCGCCACGGCCAGGTGGGCACTGGGCGCGGCGTAGGTGAAGCGGTCGGCGGCGACGGCCGCGCTGGTGCCGCCGGGCGTGGTGACCCGGACGTCCACCGGGCCGGTCACGGTGGTGGCGGGGGCGGTCGCGGTGCAGCTGGTCCTGGTGCAACTGAACGCGGTGGCCGGGCCGGCCGCGCCGAAGGTCACCGCGGTGGCCCCGTTCAGGTCGGTGCCGGTGATCGTCACCACGGTGCCGCCCGTCCCGGAGCCGCTGCTCGGGGCGATCGCGGTCACGGCCGGTACGGGCAGCGGGAAGTTCAGCACCTGCACGGCGTTGCCGGCGAAGTCGGCCAGGTAGCCGTGCCGCCCGTCGGCGGCCAGCGCCAGGGTGTACGGGCTCGCGCCGACCGGGACGGTCGCGGTGACGGTGCGGGTGGCGGTGTCCACCACGCTCAGCGTGTTGTCGGCGTAGTCGGACACGTACGCGGTCGCACCGTCGGGGGCGACGGTGACGGCGTACGGGCCGGATCCGACCTGGACGGTGCCGAGGAGCGTGTTCGCCGCGGTGTCGATCACGGCGGCCGTGCTGTCGTCGCCGTCGGCCACCCAGAGCCGGCTGCCGTCCGGGGCGAGTGCCAGGCCGAAGGCACTGTGGCCGACGGGAACGGTGGCGCTCACCGCGCTGCCCACGGTGTCGACGACGTTCACCGCCTTGTCGCCGGAGGCCGCGACGTACAGCCGCTTGCCGTCGGGGGAGAGGGCCAGCCCGTGCGGCTCGGCGCCGACCGGGACGGTCGCGGTCACGGTGTTCGAGGAGGTGTCCAGCACGCTCACCGTGTTGGCGGAGGCGTTGCTCACGTAGGCGCGCGAGCCGTCCGGGGAGATGGCGAGGCCCCAGGGCTGGGTGCCGACCGGGACGGTCGCGGTCACCGTGTTCGTCGCGGTGTCCACGACGCTGACCGTGTTGTCCAGGTGGTGCGTCAGGTAGGCGCGGTGCCCGTCCGGCGAGAGGGAGACCGCGTAGGAGCCGGTGCCGGCGGTGAAGCTGCCGGACACCGTGTTGTTCGCGGTGTCCAGAACGCTCACGGTGCCGCTGCTCTGGCTGGTCACGTAGGCGTGGCCGCCGTCCGGAGCCAGGGCGACGCCCGCCGGGTAGGGGGCCACCGGCACCTGGGCGGTGACGGCCGGCGGCGGTGCGGCGGCCCCGGCGGTGGTGGCGGGCAGGGACAGCAGTGCGGCCGTGGCCGCGGCTATCGCGGTCACGGCCGTCGGGGTTCGACGGGGTGCTCGGCGTGTTCTCACGGTCTCTCCGTTCGGTCGGCGGTCGGCGGTCGGCGGTCGGGGTGGCGCTCGGTACGGGCGGTGCGGTGCGGCACGGGCCGTGCTGCTCGGTACGGGTGGTGCGGTACGGGTGGTGCGGCTGTGCCGTGCGTCACGCGCGGGGCGGGCCCAGGGCCGCACGAAGCGTAGAAGCCGCTCTGACCACCCGTCAGGGAGTGACCGCTAATGTCGCCAACTGTTCAGATTCGACCGGTTCTTCGGGCAGCCTCCGGACCACCCCGGTCAGGGTCGTGCAGAAAATTGGAATTGTGGAGTCGCATTCGATAGCGTTTCGAACGTGAGGCTGACCAAGAGCACCGACATCGCCCTCCGCATCGCCATGCGGCTGGCGGTCCTCGGCGAGGGCGACACCCCGACCACCCGCGACGTGGCCGAGTCGGTCGGCGTGCCGTACACCCACGCGGCGAAGGTGGTCAGCCGCCTGCAGCACCTCGGGGTGGTGGAGGCCCGGCGCGGTCGCGGCGGCGGGCTGATGATCACCTTCGCCGGGCGGACCGGTTCGCTCGGACTGCTGCTGCGGGAGCTGGAAGGCGTCGGCGACGTGGTCGGCTGCGAGGACGACCCGCCGTGCCCGCTGCGGGCCGCGTGCCGACTGCGCGGGGTGCTGCGCAACGCCCAGGAGGCGTTCTTCGCCACGCTCGACCCGTACTGCATCGACGACCTGGTGGCCGCCCCCACCGGACCGGTCCTGCTCAGCCTCACGATCCGCCCCACCGACTGACCCGCCCCACCGACCGATCCACCCCACCGACCGGTCCGCGCCCCTGCGGCCGCTCGGTACCGTATGGCCTTAAATGCGAATCTCAGATACCAGTTAGGAGCCCGACCGATGCTGTCCGCGAAGTCCGCCGAGGTCATCGAAGCCACCCTGCCCGCCGTGGGCGCCGCCATCGGCGACATCACCCCGCGCTTCTACGACCGGCTGTTCGCCGCCCACCCCGAGCTGCTGCGCGACCTCTTCAACCGCGGCAACCAGGCCAACGGCACCCAGCGTCAGGCGCTGGCCGGCTCGATAGCCACCTTCGCCACCGCGCTGCTCGCCCACCCGGACCAGCGCCCCGACGCGATGCTCGCACGGATCGCCCACAAGCACGTCTCGGTCGGCATCGCCGACGATCAGTACGAGATCGTCCACGAGCACCTGTTCGCCGCGATCGTGGAGGTCCTCGGCGAGGCCGTCACCCCCGAGGTCGCCGCCGCCTGGGACGAGGTCTACTGGCTGATGGCCAACGCGCTGATCGCCGTCGAGGACCGGCTGCGCGCCGAGGCCGCCGCGGGCGGCGACCCGGCCGACCTGTGGCGCCCCTACACCGTGGTCACCCGCTACCAGGAGACCGACAGCGTCACCAGCTACCTCGTCCGCCCGGCCGACGGCCACCCCGTGCCGACCTCCCGCCCCGGCCAGTACGTCTCCGTGCGCACCGAACTGCCCGACGGCGCCCGCCAGATCCGCCAGTACAGCCTCTCCGGCGGGGCCGACGGCGCGCTGCGCTTCACCGTCAAGCGCGAGGCCGGCGGCGAGGTCTCCGGCCACCTCCAGGACCACCTGCGCACCGGCGACACCGTCGAGCTCTCCGCCCCGATGGGCGACGTCTTCCTCGCCGAGGGCGACGGCCCGGTCCTGCTCGCCTCGGCCGGCATCGGCAACACCCCGATGACCGCGATGCTCGACCACCTCGCCGCCACCGGCTCCACCCGCCGGATCGTCTCGGTGCACGGCGACCGCGACCAGCTCAGCCACGCCTTCCGCGCCGACCTGGAGCAGCTGACCGCCAAGCTGCCGAACGCCACCGCCCACGTCTTCTACGAGCAGCCGCTCGGCGAGTGGCCGGCCGAGCGCACCGGGCTGGTGAACCTCGCCTCGGTCGAGATCCCGGCCGGCACCACCGCCTACCTCTGCGGCCCGCTGCCCTTCCTGCGCGCCGTGCGCGAGCAGCTGCTGACCGCCGGAGTCCCGGCGGCGGACATCCACTACGAGGTGTTCGGCCCGGACCTCTGGCTCGGCGCCTGATCCCGGGAACCCCGGCCTGACCGGGCTCCCCGCACCGGCACCGGTCCGCCCGTACGACGACGGGCGGGCCGGTGCCGCAGTGCTGCGGGTTCCGTACGGCTGCGGGTTCCGTACGGCTGCGGGTCCCGTACGGCATCAGGCCCTACCGGGCCGGTTCACGCGGGGACCGGGGCCGGCCTGAGCTCCAGGGTGCAGCACTTGGCCCCGCCGCCGCCCTTCAGCAGCTCGGAGACGTCCACCGGGATCGGCTCGTAGCCGTGGTCGGCGAGCCGGCCCGCCAGGTTCTTGGCCGTCTCCGGCAGCAGCACCCGGCGGCCGTCCGAGACCGCGTTGAGCCCGAACGCCTCGGCGTCCGCGCGGTCGGCGAGGACGGCGTCCGGGTAGAGCGTGCGCAGCGCGGCGCGGCTGTCGGCGTCGAACGCCTCCGGGTAGTACATGACGTGGTCGTCCGCGAGCACGGCCAGCGCGGTGTCCAGGTGGTAGAAGCGCGGGTCGACCAGGGTCAGGCTGACCACCGGGACGCCGAACAGCTCGCCCGCCTCGGCGTGCGCGGCGCGCGAGCTGCGGAAGCCCGTCCCGGCGAGCACCCGGCGGCCCACCACCAGGTGGTCGCCCTCGCCCTCGTTGACCTGCCCGGCGCGACGCACCTCGCGGTAGCCGCGCGCCCGGAACCAGGCCTGGTAGGCGTCCGACTCGGCGGCGCGCTGCGGGTGGCGGAAGGTCGCCACCAGCACCCGGCCGTCCAGCACGGTCGCGCCGTTGGCGGCGTAGACCATGTCGGGCAGGCCGGGCAGCGGGTCGATCAGCTCGACGGTGTGGCCGAGGCGGCGGTACGTCCAGTACAGCCGCTCCCACTGGCGGAGCGCGAGCGCGGTGTCGGTGGGCTGGGACGGATCCATCCACGGATTGATCGCGTAGTCCACGGTGAAGTGCGTCGGCCTGCACATCAGGTAGCGCCGCGGCCGGGCGGTGCGCTCCGGGGTCTGCGTGGGCATGGCTCAACCGTCCTTGGATCGCGGGGAGCTCGGGGTTCCGCCGGTACGGAACACCTCGCTGTTGCAGAGGCGGCTGCCCCGGCGGCACCGTTCGCACACCAGCGCGGGCGCCCCCGGTGGACGCACGCCCCCGCGCACCCGGCGCGAGCACCGGCGCACGGGTCCTCCGGTGCTACCGGCGGGTCCGCGCGCGGACCGCGGTCGGCGCGGCGCCTCGGGGCCCGCTACCAGCGGACCGCGGCGAAGTCCACCGGCGCGGACCGCAGCTTGCGGCAGCGCTCGGCCAGCGAGCGCAGCCGGCGGTCCGCCTCCTCGGCCGGCATCCGGCGCCGCTCCCCGTGCCCGGGGAGCAGCCACTCGAAGCGGAGCACGCCCAGGCTGCGCTCCAGCGAGGCCGCCTGCTCCTCGATCGAGTACCAGGTGATGGCCTCGTGCACCTCCACGTCCCCGGTGGTGCGGGACCAGTACAGGCTGTCGCCGCTGAAGCAGTACCGCTCGTCGGCGACGAACAGCACGCTGCCGCGGGTGTGACCGGGGAGCGGGTGGGCGACCAGGCCGGGACCGACCTCCACCGGCTCGGTGCCGCGCAGCACCCGGTCCGCGTCGGGGGCGGCGTCGACGTCGCCCTCGTGGATCCAGAGCCGGGCGCCGAGCCGGTCGGCGTACTCCCGGCCGTGCCGGGCGTGGTCACGGTGGGTCAGCAGGACGTCGGTGACCGGGCCGAGCGCGGCGTAGCGGGCGGCCAGCTCCTCGCTGTAGCGGGGCGTGTCGACCATCACCCAGCCGGTGGGGCGGCGGCAGAGGTAGGAGTTGGCGCCCGCCGTGAGGCGGGAGTTGTGGCCGAGCAGCAGCACGCCGTCGTCGAGGGCGAGCGGGAAGGGGTCGTCGGCCGGGTCGAGCCGGCCGGAGGCGGGGCGGACGGAGCGGGTCGGGCAGGCGTGGGCGGCGGCCAGCAGCTGTCGGCGTTCGGCCTCGTCGCGCGGCTGGCGGACCAGCTCGGAGCGGCCGGCGCGCTCGCGGACCAGGTCGGGGGCGAGCTGGCGGGCGACGTCGCAGTTGGTGCAGCGGTCGTCGATCGACCAGTTCTCGGGCACGTCGGAACGCGGGTTCGTGGCCATGGATGTCTTCCCCCAGAAGGACGGCGGCCGGGGCGGCCGCTCCCTCGAAGCATCGGCCGCACGGGCCCGAAAGCGGAAGGGGGGACGGTCCTTGTGCTTTGCCGGGCACGGCGCTCTGCGCCGCCGCGCGGGGCCGACGAGGGTACGTGGTCCATCTCACGTGCCGCCACGGTCACCTACGGTGGCGTAGGTCACTTGATTAGGTGAACTATCTCTTTCATGCCGAACCTCCAGGAGACCCTCGACCTCGATTCGTACGCCGCCCTCGGGGACAGCTTCACCGAAGGCCTGAACGACCCCGGTGCCGACGGCAGGTTCGCCGGATGGGCCGACCGCCTGGCCGCGATGCTCGCCGACGGACGTCCGCCGGGCGACTTCCGCTACGCCAACCTCGCGGTGCGCGGCCGGCTGCTGGACCAGATCACGGCCGAGCAGGTGCCGGAGGTCCGTCGCCTCCAGCCCGACCTGGTCACCTTCTGCGCCGGCGGCAACGACATCCTGCGGCCGGGCGCCGACCCGGACGAGGTCGCCGAGCGCTTCGAGGCGGCCGTCGTCCAACTCACCGAATCCGCCGGGACGGTGCTGATCTGCACCGGCTTCGACACCCGCGACGTTCCGCTGCTGAAGCACCTGCGCGGCAAGATCGCCACCTACAACGGCCACATGCGGGCCGTCGCCGACCGCAACGGCTGCAAGGTGGCCGACCTCTGGTCGCTGCGCGCGGTGCAGGACCGCCGTGCGTGGAGCGAGGACCGCCTGCACCTGTCCCCCGAGGGCCACCAGCGGGTCGCCCTGCTGGCCGCCCGCTCGCTGGGCCTGGCCACCGGGCAGGACCCGGAGGCGCCGTGGCCGGACGCCCCCGTGCTCACCTCCGCCGACCAGCGGCGCGAGAACATCCAGTGGGCCCGTGAGCACCTGATCCCATGGGTCGGCCGGCGCCTGCGCGGCGAGTCCTCGGGCGACCACGTCGAGCCCAAGCGGCCCGACCTGATGCCGCTCTGACGGATCGTCATCCCTGTCGGGCCGCTCCACCGGCCGCCGCGGGACGCACGCCCCGCGCCGCCCGGTGGAGCAGCGCGGCACCGGCCGCGCCGACCAGGTACCAGAGCAGGTCCGGCGGGTTGAACGTCGAGCCGAGGACGAGCCGGGCCAGGACACTGCGGCGGCCCCACGCGTCCGGCAGGCCGGTGAGCTGGAACAGCTCCACCGCCCAGCTCAGCCCGGCCGCCCACGCGGCGGCCCGGACGGGGCGCATCCGCGGCGCGGCGAGCAGGACCAGGCAGTACAGCAGGACGGTGTAGAGCGCGTCCCCCGCGTACTTGGTGACGTCCCCGTCCGCCACCGCCCGCACGCCCAGGCCCGCGGCCACCGTCGTCACTGCTGCTGCGCCTGCGGCCGTACGCGCACGCAGGTTCCCCCGAAGATCGTCCATCCGGCCCACGCTACCGGCCGCCCGGCCGGGCGCCGCACGCACCACCCGGCGCGCCCGGGCCCGGCGGAGCGGGCAGAGCAGGCAGAGCAACCGGAACGCGTCGGGTGCGGCCGCCGGTCCGGGGGCGAGACCAACCCCACCCGCCCGTCCGGAACCACCGCGCGGCCCCGGACGTCACTCCCCCCGATGAATCACCATCCGCGCAGGTCGCGGGCGGGTAAGGACCGGAAGGGACGGGCGGGGCGCGGTGGCGCGGATGACCGAGGCAGTGGACGGGGCGAAGCCGGGAGCAGCGACGGGGGGCCGGGGCGGGCTGCCGGGCGTCGTGGCGCAGCGCAGTGCGCCTGGTGCGGGCGGCCCGGAGGGGCGGGCCCGGCGCGGGTTCTCGGTGGCCGGGTTCGCCCCGGCCCAGGACGGGCAGGCGCGGGAGCGCGGCAAGGAGCTGCGGGCGCGGATGCCCCGGGAGCGGCACGCGGAGTTCGCCGTCACCGCCGGGCGGCCGACGGCCGTGGAGGCGCTTGAGGCGTCGAACGCCGGCCGGATCGCCGAGTTGGTGGCGATCCGGGTGGGGCGGATGGCCGCCACGCCGTTCGCCTTCCTGCGCGGATCGGCCGGCCTGATGGCGGCCGACCTCGCGGGCACGCCGGTGACCGGGGTCGGCGCCCAGCTGTGCGGGGACGCGCACGCCGCCAACTTCGGGCTGTACGGTGACGCGCGCGGCCAGCTCGTCATGGACATCAACGACTTCGACGAGACCGTGCACGGCCCCTGGGAGTGGGACCTCAAGCGGCTCGCCGCCAGCCTGGTGCTGGCCGCCCGGGAGACCGGCGCGCGCGAGAGCACCGCGCGCGAGGCCGCCGAGCACGCGGCCGGCTCCTACCGCCGGACCATGCGGACGCTGGCCAAGCTGCCCGCCCTGGACGCCTGGAACGCCGTCGCCGACGAGCAGTTGGTGTCCTTCGCCGAGGCGCACGACCTCGCGGACGTGCTGCGCAAGGTCGGCGCCAAGGCGCTCGGCAACACCAGTGCGAAGTTCGCGGCGCGCAGTACCACCCGCACGCCGGACGGCGGTTGGCGCTTCACGGCCGCTCCCCCGGTGCTCACCGAGGTGCCCGACGCGACCGCCCGGGCCGTCGCCCACGCGCTCGGCGCGTACGTGGAGACGGTGCCCGCCGAGGTGCGCACGCTGCTGTCCCGGTACCGCGTGCAGGACGTGGCGTTCCGGGTCGTGGGCACCGGCAGCGTGGGCACCCGCTCGTACGTGGTGCTGCTCACCGACCACCGGGACCAGCCGCTGGTGCTGCAGGTGAAGGAGGCCCGCCCGTCCGCGCTGCTGCCGTACCTGCCGCAGGCGGAACAGGACGGCCACGAGGGCCGCCGGGTGGTGCTCGGCCAGAAGCACATGCAGGTGGTCAGCGACACCCTGCTCGGCTGGACGACCGTCGACGGACTCCCCTACCAGGTGCGGCAGTTCCGCAACCGCAAGGGCAGCGTCGACCCGGCCGCGCTGCAGCCCTCGCAGCTGGACGACTACGCGCGGATCACCGGCGCGCTGCTGGCCCGGGCGCACGCCCACACCGCCGACCCCGGTCTGCTGGCCGGGTACTGCGGCAAGGGCGAGGCGCTGGACGAGGCGGTCGCGGCCTTCGCCGTCGCCTACGCGGACCGCACCGAGGCGGACCACGCCGACCTGCTCACGGCGGTGCGCAGCGGGCGGCTGCCCGTCGAGCACGGCGTGTAGCCGCCCCGACCGGTCGCGCGACCGTTCCGGCGGGACGGGTAGCCGCCCCGAGCGGAGGCGTGGACCGCACGTGCGGTCCACGCCGGTGGTCACTCCGACAGGAACGGCGCCACCACGGCGACGAACTCCTCGGGCCTGGCACCGTGCACCAGGTGCCCGGCCTCGATCGTGACGAGGCGGCAGTCCGGGATCCGCCGGGCGAGTTCGGCGATCCGCTCCTGGGGGACGTGGCTGGCCGCGCCGCCCGCCACCACCAGGGTGCGGGCGGTGATCCCCGCCAGCCCCTCCCGCCAGGCCGGGTCGGGGTCGTCGAGCTGGGCCCGGACGGCCCGGACCATCGCCCAGTCGAAGTGGACGTCCTCGTCCGGCTCGTCCGGCAGCGCGCTCGCGGGGCGCGGGTACAGGGCGGGGATGTCCTCCAGGACGAGCCGGTGGACGCGTTGCGGCGCGGCCTGGGCGAGGAGGTACGCGACGGCCCCGCCCATCGAGTGGCCGACCAGGTCGACGCGGGCCAGCCCGAGCGCGTCGAGGAAGGCCAGCACGTCGTCGCGCATCTCCGGCAGGCCGTAGGCGCCCGGCCGGCCGCTGTCGCCGTGGCCGCGCAGGTCGAGCGCGTGGACGTGGTGGCCGGGGGCGAGAGCGGGCAGCACCACGTCCCAGTCGGAGGCGCGCTCGCCGAGCGCGTGCAGCAGGACCAGCGGCGGGCCGTCGGCGGGCCCGCTCTCACGGTAGGCGAGCGTCACACCGGGCAGGTCCACGGTCCGTTCGTCGGTCATGGCGACCACCGTACGGACCGCGGGCCGGTCAGCGGACCGGCGTTCGCTCCGGGCGCAGCGCGACCGGCTCCTCCCCGTGCCGCTCGTCCTCGTGCTGCTCGTCCTCGTGCCGCTCCCGCGCGGTGGCGCGGCCCGCGAGGACCGAGGCCAGCACGGCGACGCCGGCCACCGCCGCGCAGACCGTGCTCGCGGTGAGGTAGGCGGCGCGGTGCCCGCCGCCCCCGGCGGTCTCCCGCAGGTAGACGCCGGACAGCGCCGACACGGCGACGGCCGCCGCGATCCGCTGCGCCATCTGCAGGATCGCCCCGCTCACCCCGGCCGCCTCGGCGGGTGCGTGGCGCAGAACGAAGGCCTGGTTGGTGGATCCCATCAGGCCGATCGAGGCGCCGCCGAGGAGCTGCAGCAGCGCCAGCAGCCAGGGCAGGACGGCGGCGGACGCCCAGTGCGCGACCAGCCCGCCGGCGAGCATGGCCAGGGCGGAGCCGGTCATGCCGACGGTGACGGTGCGTCGGCCGAAGCGCTGGACGACCCGCCAGGCGAGCGCGGAGGCCACGCCCATCGCGACGGCGGAGGGCAGCGCGACCAGCGCGGCGCCCATCGGGGAGAGTCCGAGGCCGTCCTGGAGGAACATGGTCAGGACCAGTGACGCCGCGAGCGAGGAGCCGAACTGGGCCATCGCCGTCGCCGTGCCGAGCGCGTACGGGGCGGAGCGGGTGAGCGCGGGGTGGATCAGCGGGTGGCCGCCGGAGCGGGCGTAGCGGCGCTGCCACCCGGCGAGCGCGCCGAGCAGGAGGACGGCGGCGGTCGCGAAGGCCGCCCAGCCGGTCCAGCCGGGGGGCCGGACGAACGGCAGCATCAGGGCGAGGGTGAGCGCGCCGACCAGCAGCAGTCCGACCAGGTCGAGATCGGCGTGCCGGGTGCTGGGGCGGGGCCTGGGCAGGTGGCGGGCGGCCAGGGCGACGGTGGCCAGGCCGAACGGCATGTTGAGCAGGAAGGTCAGCCGCCAGCCGTGCTCGGGGCCGGCCGCCGCCAGCACCGCGCCGCCGATCGGCGGGCCCAGGGCGAAGGCGAGCCCTCCGGTGACGGCGTACATGCCGAGGGCGCGGGCCCGCAGCTGGCCCTCGAAGACGTCCTGGAGGGTGCCGATCATCTGGGAGTTGACCAGGCCCGCGCCCGCTCCCTGCACCAGCCGGGCGGCGATCAGCACCGCGGGCTCGGTCGCGGTCGCCGAGACCAGGCTGACCAGTGTGAACAGGGCGAGCCCGGAGACGAAGAACCACTTGCGGCCCTTGACGTCGCCGAGCCGCCCGCCGGGGATCAGCGCCAGGCCGAAGGCGAGCGAGTACCCGGCGACGATCCACTGCAGGTCGGCGGGCCCGGCGTGCAGGCTCTCGCGCAGCGCGGGGATGGAGGTGTTGAGCACGGACTGGTCGAGCAGCGTGGTGAAGCCGCCCGCGACGCAGACCAGCAGGACGCGGCGCCCGGCGGCGTCGAAGCGCTGCGCGGCTGTCGGGCCGGTGGCGCTCACGGCTCGACCACCACCAGGGCGTACCGGGCGTCGCCGGGGCCGAGGCTGCGGAAGCGGCTGGTGGCGCCGACGTAGCGCAGGCAGTCGCCGGGGGCGAGCAGCTGCGCCGCGCCGTCCACGGTCAGCTCCAACGCCCCCTCGAACAGCCAGAGGTGGTGCTCCCGGCCGGGCGTGCAGGCGCGGTCGTACGCGATGTCGGCGCCGGCGGGCAGCCGCCCCTCGATGATCTCGGCCCGCAGCGAACCGTGCGGCGGCGAGACCGAACGGCGCACGAAGCCGGTGCTGTCGTCCCGCCACACCTGCTGCTCCCCGGCCCGCACCAGCCCGGCCGGGCCCGCCGCCTCCACCTCGGCGAGCAGCCGCGACATCGACCGCCCGTAGACGGCGCACAGCCGCCCGAGCAGCGCCGCCGTCGGGCTGACCTCCGCCCGCTCCACCCGCGACAGCGTCGAGCGGCTGATGTCCGCCAGCCGCGCCAACTCCTCCAACGTCCACCCTCGTTCGAGCCTCAGCTCGGCGAGCCGTTGCGCCAGCCGCTCGTCGACGGCCGTATCGATTCCCATATTCGCGATGCTATCCCGGATATGAGATCCACTCCCCCGGATATCCCGGTTCCGATCGGCGACGCGGCCACGCCGGTCCCGTACTCCCGCCCGTACTCCCGCCCGTCCGACCGGCCCGGGACGCCGCCCATCTTTGTGGCTTCGACCAGTACGGCGCCCTGGCGGGCGTGCGGTTGACTGCCCGCCAGGGGCAGCGACCCGTCCCGACGACGCGGCCGCGACCACGGATCCGACGGAAGGACGACGCGATGGGCGTGCAGCAGTACGACGGGATCGGCGAGGCGTTCGAGGGCTTCAAGTCCCTGCCCCTGATGCGCTTCGGCGAGGTGCCGAGCGTCCTGGGCATGGTCGGGGACGTGCGCGGCAGGTCGGTCCTCGACCTGGCCTGCGGCACCGGCTTCTACAGCCGGGAGTTCAAGCGGCGCGGCGCCGCGGAGGTGTTCGGGGTCGACATCTCCGGCGAGATGATCGCCGCCGCCCGGGGGATCGAGCAGCGCGACCCGCTGGGCGTGGGCTACGAGGTCGGGGACGTCGCCGAACTGCGGCCGCTCGACCGGCGCTTCGACGTCGCCCTGGGCGTGCAGTGCCTCAACTACGCGGGCTCCGTCGCCGAGATGGAGCGGATGTGCCGCAACGTCCACCGGAACCTGGCGCCCGGCGGGGAGTTCTTCCTGCTCGCCCAGAACCCGGACTACCGGTTCGATTGTCCGTCCCTGGAGACGTACGGGTTCCGCTGCGAGCCGCTCGGCGAGGAGAGCGAGACGGGCCCGCGGATCCGGGTCACGGCGCTCCTCGCCCCGCGGCCGATCAGCATCGTCGCCACGGCCCCGCGCCGCGAGGTCTACGAGCAGTCGCTGCGGGCCGCCGGGTTCGGCGGGCTGGAGTGGGTGCCGCTGCAGGTGTCCGAGGCCGGACTGCGCGAGTACGGCGAGGACTTCTGGGCGGACCTCCTCGCGTACCCACCGCTGGAGATGCTGCGCTGCCGCGCCTGACGACCGCTCGGACCGCCCGGAGCGCCGGGAGTACCGGGGCACCCGGAGTACCCGGCGAACCCGGAGCTCGCGGAGCTCCCGCCGGCACGATCGTCCCCGCCGGGGAACCGGCCACCCGCCCAGGGGCCTCCTGATCCCCGGGGCTCGGGCCTCGACCGGGGTCCGGCCTCGTCGCGGGCTCGGCCCAGGCGCGCCCCTGATCATATGATGTGCGGCGAATCGTGGCCGGTCAGCGGCCACGGCGCGAGGGGGACGGGGACGATCGTGTTCGGCATCATCAGACCGTGCAAGCACCGGCTGTCGGAACGGCTGCAGACCTCCTGGATGGCCCACCTGTGCGGGCTCTGCCTCGCACTGCGCGACGACCACGGACAGCTCGCCCGGACCGCCACCAACTACGACGGTCTGATCATCTCCGTCCTGGTCGAGGCCCAGGCCGCCCGGGAGGACTCCTCCTGGCGACGCACGGCCGGTCCGTGCCCGCTGCGCGGCATGCGGACCGCCTCCGTCGCCAAGGGCGAGGGCGCCCGGCTCGCCGCCGCCGTCTCGCTCGCCCTCGCCTCGGTGAAGATCCGCGACCACGTCGAGGACCGCGACGGCGTCTTCGCCCGCCGCCCGGTCGCCGCCGGGGCCCGCGCGGTCACCCGGCGGTGGGACCGGCAGAGCGCCGGCAGTGCCTCGACGGTCGGCTTCGACACCGCCGTCCTGCTCGAAGCGGCTTCCCGGCAGGGCGAGTTGGAGCGCTCGCTGCAGCCCGGCGGGTCCGTCCTGCTGGTCACCGAGCCCACCGAGACGGCCACCGCCGCCGCCTTCGCGCACACGGCCGTGATCGCCGGACGCCCCGGCAACGCCACCCCGCTCGCCGAGGCCGGGCGGCTGTTCGGCCGGCTGGCCCACCTCCTCGACGCCGCCGAGGACCAGGCCGCCGACGCCGACGCCGGCGCCTGGAACCCGCTCACCGCCACCGGCACCGACCGCGCCGAGGCCGAACGGCTGTGCCGGGACGCCGTCCACGGCATCCGGCTCGCGCTGGGCGAGGTCGAGCTGAGCGACCGGGCACTGGTCCACGTCCTGCTCGCGCACGAGACCGAGCAGGCCGTCGACCGGGTCTTCGGAGCCCGGCACGCGGCGAGCTGCCGCACCAAGGCCGGCACCGGACACGACAAGGACCACGGCACCGGGCACGGCACCGGGCACGGCACCGGACACGGCAAGGACCACGGCACCGGGCACGGCCCGACCGGCGGCGCCGTGGCCGACCACCCGCACCAGGCGCCGCCCCACCAGGCACCGCCCGGCCAGGACCCGGGCGCACCGATGCCGCCGTGGGTGCCGCAGGGCCCCGGCTTCACCCCGCCCGGTTCGAAGCCGCCGCACCCGCGCAACCTGCTCGCCGGGTGCGCGGTGTGGGCACTGATGGCCTGCACGTGCCAACTGCTCTGCTGCGACCACAACGACCCGTTCAGCCGCGAGCGCCGCAAGGGCTTCTGCGAGCGGCACGACTGCTGCGACTGCTGTGACTGCTGCAGCGGGTGCGACGGGTGCGGCGACTGCTGCAGTTGCTGTGACGGTTGCGACGGATGCGACTGCGGCTGCGACTGCTGACCCCCCCGTCAGCCGACCTCGGCCGCGGCGCCCGCCGCCCCCTCCTGATCGACCGACGTCGGCCCGGGGTGCCCCCGCAGCACCCCGGGCCGGTCCACGCCCTCGCGTTCCGCCCGCTCACCCCCGCCCTCGCCGCGCCGCCACAGCGGAACCACCGCCACCGGGCGCCACTCGGCGAGCTCAGGCATCGCGCCCCGCCGCCTCCCGGTCCGCCGCCAGCGAGTGCTCCAAACTCGCCAACAACTGCCGGAACCGCTCGGTGTCCTGCTCCGTCATCCGCCCCTCGGGCGCTGCTCCCGGCCACTCGGCCGTTCTGTCGTCCATGCGCCCGAGGCTAGGCGGCGACGATCAATGGCCGATAAACGTCCCCTGGAGCCGGACCCGGCCCCACCCGGGGGCCCGTGGCCCGTTCCCGCCGAGGCGACCGGCTCAGCCCGCGAGGGCCGTGTCCAGCAGCAGCCGGGCGGCCTCCTTGGCGTCGGCGGCGGCCGTCGGGTCGCCGTGGACGGCCGCGGTGGTGATGGCCCCCTCGGCGAGCAGGGTGAGGTGCACGGCGGTGGCGGGCGGGGCGCCGGCGGCCTCGGTCAGACCGGCGAGGTAGCCGGCGAACTCCTCCTTGTGGTGCCGTGCGACGGCCGCCACCACGGGCGTGGTGGCGCCCAGTTCGCCGAAGGAGTTGACGAACGCGCAACCGCGGAAGTCGGGTTCGGCGAACCACTGGCCGAGCCAGTCGAAGACCGCGAGCAGCTGGTCCCGGGGCGGTTCGCCGGCGTGGGAGACGTACGCGGCGAGGCTTTCCCGCCAGCGGCCGTCGCGGCGCAGCAGGTAGGCCTCGACCAGGTCGTTCTTGGACGGGAAGTGCTGGTACAGGCGGCGCATCGTCATGCCGGAGGCGGTCCGGACGGCGTCCATGCCGACCGCCTGGATGCCCTGCCCGTAGAACAGCTCCTCGGCCGCGTCGAGGATGCGGGTCCGCGGGTCTTCGTGCTCCATCTGCCGTGCCCTTTGCGCGAGAACGATAGTTCTCCTATCGTAACCACTGACGCGAGAACGATCGTTCTCACCCGTCGAGTACCCGTCCCCTGGAGTACCCGCCCCGAGGAGTTCACGCATGGCCGACCAGCACGACGGGCAGCGCCCGCCCCTGCCCCCGTTCACCGAGGAGACCGCCCGGCAGAAGGTCCGGGCCGCCGAGGACGCCTGGAACACCCGCGACCCGCAGCGCGTCGCCCTCGCCTACACGCCCGACAGCCGCTGGCGCAACCGCGCCGAGTTCCTCGCCGGCCGCGAGCGGATCGCCGAGTTCCTCACCCGCAAGTGGCAGCGCGAGCTCGACTACCGGCTGATCAAGGAGCTCTGGGCGTACGACGGCGACCGCATCGCCGTCCGCTTCGCCTACGAGTGGCACGACGACGCCGGGCAGTGGTACCGCTCCTACGGCAACGAGAACTGGGAGTTCGCCCCGGACGGACTGATGGCGCACCGCCACGCCTCCATCAACGACCTGCCGATCACGCCCGAGGAGCGCCTGTTCCACTGGCCGCCCGGCCGCCGCCCCGACGACCACCCAGGCCTCACGGCGCTCGGCCTCTGAGGCGCACACCCGGGCCCTGACGGCCCTGCCGGGCCCTCGGCCGGGGGCTGCTGACGCCGCGTCGGCGGCCCGGCGCAGCAGCCCCGGCAGGGCATCGGGGCGGCACGGCGCAACAGGGCGTCAGGGCCTCCGGCCACACTGTTCCACGGCTGTGACACACCGCGAACCGGTCATTGACCTGGCCCTGGGACGCTTCCTTCTCGTAAGCGAACAGCACCCGAGGGGGACCTGGAATGTCCGTGCGCAACAGATTCGGCACCGCCGCCGCGATCGCCCTGATGACCACCGTCGGCGCGGTCCTGCTCTCCGCCTGCGGGCCCGACAGCTCGGACTCCGCTCCCACCGCGGCCCCGACCGGCGCCGCCCCCGGTTCGGCGGCGCCGGGGACGGCTTCGCCCGGGACGGGCTCCCACCCCGGCAGCCCCGCGCCGGGCGGCAAGGAGGTCAACGGCACCTCCGCCGCCAACCACCTCACCATCAGCACGGGCACCCAGACCGTCGCGATGAACGGCGCCACCGTCGACTTCGGCACCACCGTCCGCGACCTCGCGTGGTCCCCCGACGGCAAGAAGGCCGCGTTCGTCAACGGCAACGGCGACCTGGTGACCGCCAACCCGGACGGCACCGGGAAGGTGACCCTCGCCAAGAACCCCGGCGGGGAGACCTGGTCCCACCCCACCTGGCAGCACGCCACCACGGACCCCAGCGTCACCACCGTCCCCGGCGCCCTCGACCGCTTCGACACCATCGTCTTCGCGAGCAGCAAGGGCGGCGCGCTGAAGCTGGAGAAGGTCCCCACCAAGACCCCCGGCGCCACCCCCGAGGTGCTCACCCCGCACAACTCCGAGGGCGGCTCCGAGGACATGCCGCAGCCGCCGCAGACCGGCAACACCTGGGCCAACGCGGGCGGCCACCGGGGCGAGATCGCCTACGCCAACACCCCGGCCGGCGAGGTGTACATCTACGACGACTACATCCGACCCGCGACCCGCGACCTGGGCAAGGGCTCCCAGCCCGCCCTCTCCCCCGACGGCGAGCACCTGGTCTTCGTCCGCTCGGTGAACGGGCACGACCACCTGTTCACCCGCTCCACCCAGTTCGACCAGAAGGCCGAGAAGGACCTCACCCCCTCGGCCACGACCGACTACACCGAGCCCGCCTGGTCCCCCGACGGCAAGACCATCGCGGCCCGCACCCCGGACGGCGTCAGCACGCTGCCCGCCGACGGCTCCGCCGCGCCGACCCAGGTCTCCACCATCAAGGGCCTGCCCGCCTTCCGGCCGTGAGCCGGGCCCGGTCGCGAGCGGGAGCGGGAGCGGGCAGCGGCGATCACCCGGTCGCCGGCCCCGCTCCCGGCCGCCGCACCCGGCCGGGCTGCGCCAACTCGGCGCGCAGCTCGGCCAGGTGCTCGTCGGCCGACTCGTGCGGCAGGTACTCGACCAGGTCGAGGAAGCGGAACAGCACCCGGCTCTCGGTGACGGCGTACTCGTAGTCGCCGAACCCGACCACCGCGCCCAGCCCGCCGCGCGCCGCCCCGCGGACGGCGGCCGACGTCAGCGCGTCGGCCGTGTCCTCGGCGGTCACCCGCCGGCGGGCGTTCGGGCGCGCCAGGTAGGGGCAGACCATCGACGCGTAGAGCATGCAGGCGCGGTGCCCGGGGCCCTCCATGGTCGGCGCGAGGTTCCGGTACGGGCGCCCGTCCGCCAGCGCCCCGGCGATCGCGGCGCTCTCGGCGGGCCCCACGACCCGCCACACCGGTCCGCGCTCCATGAACCCGCCGCACACCGAACAGCGGCGCTCCAGCGCACAGTCGGCGCTGCGCCCGTGGTCGGTCAGCGCGAACTGGGGCTCACCCCCGTGCCACGGCGTGATCGCCGGCACCGGGTACCCCCGCCCGTCCCGGGGCCGCGCCCCCACACCGTCCGGCATCGGCACAAGTTCGAATCGCACGGCCCTATCGATACCAGGCCCGGGCCCGCCGGGTCGACCCCCGGGCCGGGACCGGCGCAGGGACCGAAGCCGAGCCGGGGCCGGCGCGGCGGGCCCTAACCCTCCCCCGCCTCCTCCTGGACCAGCATCACCTTCCGCAGCAGGTCCGCCAGCGTGCGCCGCTCGTCGGCGGAGAGCACGCCGAGCAGTCGGCGCTCCTCCCGCCCGACCACGTCGAGGGCCTCGTGCCAGGCCGCGCGACCGGCGTCCGTCAGCTCGATGTCGACCTTCCGGCGGTCCGCCGTCGAGGGCGTGCGCACGACGAAGCCCCGCCGTTCCAGGGTCTCCAGGCGGCCGGTGATCGACGCCGGGGCGAGGTTGAGGTCGGCGCGGAGGTCGGAGGGGGCGGCGTGGCCGCCGAGGCCGGCGAGGACGTGCAGGGTGTCGAACTCGTGCTTGTGCAGGCCGTAGTCGGCGACGCCCTGTTCGCGGACCCGGCCGAGGTGACGGGTGAGCCGCGACATCCGGGTGACGGCGGCCTCGATGTCCGGGTCGAGGTCGGGCAGCACCGGCTGCCAGCGGTCGACGTGGCCGTCCGTCCAGTCGCGGGGCGGGGTGTCGTGCTGGTGGAGGTGTTCGGCCATGTCAGGAGTCTACAAACCCTCAGGCAACGGGTAGGCACCAAAATATTCGTTGCCAAAATTTCGGTACCGAAATACAGTGCGCCGCGTGATCGAACACCCCTTGCGCCTGCCCGGCTTCCGCCTGCTCTTCCTCGGCCGCACGATCTCCACCCTCGGCGACGCCGTCGTCCCCGCCGCCCTCGCCATCGCCGTTACCCGGGCCACCGGTTCCTCGGCCGCGCTCGCCGTGGTGCTGGGCTGCGCGATGGTGCCGCGACTGTTCCTGCTGCCGTTCGGCGGCGTGGCCGGCGACCGCTTCGACCCGCGCCTCGTCGCGCTCACCACCGACCTGGTGCGGGCCGTCGCCCAGCTGCTCGTCGGCCTGGAACTGCTCGGCGGGCACCCGAGCCTGCCGCACATCGCGATCGCCTCCGCCGTCGGCGGCGCCGCCTCCGCCTTCGCCATGCCCACCGCCTCGCCGCTGGTCGCGGCCACCGTCCCGGGCGAGCACCGGCTGCGGGCCAACGCCCTGCTCGGCACCGCGAGCGGCGCCGCCCGCCTGGCCGGCCCGGCCCTCGCCGGGGTGCTGGTGTACACCGCGGGGCCCGGCTGGGCGTTCCTGCTGGACGGCGCCTCCTTCGTGCTCAGCGCCGCACTGCTCACCCGGCTCACCGTCGAACCCGCCGACAAGGCCGGCGCGGCCGACGAGACCGACCGCACCCCGGGCGGACCGCGCTCGCTGCGCCGGGACCTCGCCGAGGGCTGGAGCGAGGTGCGCGCCCGGGACTGGTACTGGACCAGCCTGATCGCCCACGGGATCTGGAACGGCGCCAGCGCCGTACTGCTCACCCTCGGCCCGCTGATCGCCGCCACCCGCCTCGGCGGCGACGGCGCCTGGGTGGCGGTGACCCAGGCCGGGGCGGTGGGCCTGCTGGTGGGCTCGCTGATCGCCGGACGGCTCCGCCCGCGGCGCCCGGTGCTGGCCGGCAACCTCGCCCTCGCGCTGTACGGGCTGCCGCTGCTCGCGCTCGCCGTCCCGACGCCGGCGCCCGTCGTGGTGGCCGCGCAGGCGGTGGCGATGGCCGGGCTGGGCTTCCTCAACCCGGTGTGGTCGACGGTGGTGCAGCAGGACTTCCCGGCCGCGACCCTGGCCCGGGTCACCTCGTACGACTGGCTGCTCTCGCTGGGCGCGGCCCCGGTCGGGTACGTCCTGGCACCGCTGGCCGCCGACGCCTGGGGCAGCCGGGTGCCGCTGCTGGCGGCCGCGGCGCTGGTGACGCTGGTCTGCGCGGGCACGGCCGCCGTGCCGGGGGTCCGCCGGCACGGCACGCGGCCCGTTGCCGAGCCCGTGTCCGGGAACGGCAACGGGAACGCAGCCGGGAACGGCAATGCGGCCGCAACCGCGCCCGGGCCGGCGGCCGAACAGCCACCGGCCCGGGTTCAGGATCAGGTTCAGGATCGGGATCAGGCACAGGCCCGGATCACGCCCTGACCGCCGCCGCTCAGTTCCAGATGCCGGTGATGTCGCTCGCGGAGGCCGCGTTGCCCGCGTGGCTGCCGGTGCCGGCCAGGTCCTCCAGGGTGCGCAGCACGTTGTAGTGGTTGTAGGTGGTGGCGGAGCTGCTGCCGGGGGTGACGTGGGCGCCGTAGACCACGGTCGGGATCCGGTTGCCGGAGAGGCTGTTGTCCTCGTCGAAGGTGACGACCAGCAGGCTGTTGTGGGTCTGCGCCCAGGTGGCGTAGGCGCCGAGGTTGTTCTTGATCCAGGTGTCGCCGGTGCTGACCGAGCAGTCGTGCATGTCGCTGCAGAGGTTCGGCACCACGAAGGAGACGTTCGGCAGGGTGCTGTAGTCGGTCGGGAACTGCGCGAAGGTCTTGGCGCTGCTGAGCGGGACGTTGCCGAAGCCGAACCACGGGTTGTGCTTCTGCGCGTACTTGCCGCTGCTGCAGACGGTGCTGCCCTGGCTGGGCAGGGTCTCGTTGTAGCTGGCCCAGGTCTTGCCGGTGGCGATGACCTCGGAGGCCAGGTTGGCGCTCTGGAAGCCTCCGACCTTCACGCAGCTGTCGTCGACGCGGCCCTGGGTGGAGCCGGAGAACAGCGCGTAGTAGTTCGGCTCGCTCGGGTGGGTGATGCCGAAGGACTGGGTGAGGTTGGCGCCGCCCGCCTTCAGGGAGTTGAGGTACGGGGCACTGCTGCTGCCGATGACCTGGGTGTAGGCGTGGTTCTCCATCACCACGACGATGATGTGGTCGGGCGTGGGCAGGGCGGCCGCCTGCGCGGTGGTGGCGGTCGCGGCCCACAGGCCGGCGGAGGCGGCGACCAGGGCGACGGCGGAGCCGATCGCGGTGGCGGTGCGGCGGGAGCGGGGGCTCTTGGGCTTTGTGGACGAAGTCATGACAAATCCTTGGGTGAGGAGCGGCCCGGCGAGCCGCTCGGCCTGGGGGGGGTGGGAACGTCTCCCGTACGGCGGGTGCGCGCAGCGCTGCCGGCGCAACCGCCCGCGTGAGGACGGCTGGTGACGGCTAGTACGGCCTGCCGTTCGCGAAGTCGCGGGCGACGGTCGACTCGATGGTGTCGAGCACCCCGGAGTCCGTGGTGATCAGGCCCAGCTCGCGGTTGTGGTTCAGCGAGTTGTCCGAGAAGTTCTCCGAGCCCGCGAACACCTTGGCCGAGGCCGTGCCGTAGTCGGCGACGATCGCCTTGGCGTGGACGTACAGACCGGTGGTCGACGAGTAGGTGACGACCGCGCCGCCCGCCGCGGTCACCTGGTCGAAGTCGTCGGCGTACGAGCTCGGGTTCATGCCGACCACGCGCACCCTGACGCCGCGCGCGGCGGCCGCGGCGACGGCGTCCACCAGGGCAGGGTCGCCGAACTCCAGCTGCTCCAGGTCGAGGCTGGTCCGCGCGCCGTTGATCAGGGCCGCCAGCCGGGACTGCGAGTCGGTGGGCGACCAGACCAGGTTGTCGCCGTCGGTCGGGGTGACGGCGGTCTTCGCGTAGTCGGCGGCGAAGACCCGCTCGATCGCGGCGACGTCGTTGGCGTCGGTGTCGACGACGCCGTAGTCGCGGTCGTTCGCGTAGTAGGTGGAGTCCAGGTTGCCCGTCATGATCAACGACGTGGCGCCGTCCACCGTCACGGTCTTCTGGTGGGTGTAGACGAAGGCCGTGGAGGAGTACGTCACGCCGACCCCGGCGGCCCGCAGGGCCGAGAAGGCGGAGCCGTTGACGGAGGTGTGCGCGCCGTCCAGGATCACCCGGACCTTCACCCCCGCCCACTGACGGGCGATCAGCGCGTTGACGGCGGTGGTGTCGCGCAGCTCGTACATGGTGACGTCGACGGACCGGGTCGCCGAGTCGATGAGGTTGTCGACCACGGTGTGGTCCTGGTCGGGGAAGACGATCGCGGTGAACCCGGCGGAGGCCGTGGTGGCCGCGTGGGCGTTGCCGGACAGCGGTATCAGACCGGCGGTGGCGAGCAGCAGGGCGCCGGCGCGGCGCGCCAGGGAGGACAGGGGCATGGGGAAGCTCCGTGGTCGACGAGGGGCTGGCGAGCGGAAGCTGGGCGGGGCAGGGCGGCGCTGGGGCGGGGCGTCGGGTGAGGGGTTCCGGCGGGCAGGGGGCCGGCGCGGGGAGCGCACCGGAACGCGCGTCAGGCGCCCGAACAGCATGATGTGCAGCCGTCAACGCGGGTAGACGACAGCAGGTGAAACCTTGGCCCCGGAGCGGGAAACGAACGGTGCGGCCGACACGCCGGTGTCCGTAACGGGCGATGCGGGCGAACCGGTTCACGTTGCCTTCGACCGTCCCGGCCGGTGATAGTGATCTTCGATCGGCGCGGCCCGACGCCGCGTCAGCTGACGAGAGAACCGAGGAACATGGCGAAGACCAGCCTTCTGCGTCCCCTCGCGGTGGCCGCCACCGCTGCCGTCCTGGTGGCGACCGGTGCCGCCCACGCCGTGGCCGCCGACCGGGGCACCGCCGACGCGCCCGCCTCCGACGTCCCCGGCGTGCTCGCCGCCCTCCAGGCCACCACCGGGGCCGGCGCCCCGGGTGCCTTCGCGGTGATCCGCGACCACGGCGGCAAGGAGAGCACCCGCTCGGTGTCGGTGGGCAAGGCCGACCTGGACGGGACCCCGATGAACTCCTCGTGGAGGTTCCGGGTCGGCAGCAACAGCAAGATGTTCACCGCCGTTCTCGTGATGCAGCTGGCGGAGGAGGGGCGGATCGACCTCGACAAGCCGCTGCGCGACTACCTGCCCGAGGGCACCCTGTCGGAGGGCTGGACCATGACCGGCCGTCAGGTGATGGAGCACCGGGCGGGCATCTACGACCACACCAACGACCTGCTGGAGCAGGCCGGTGAGGAGACCACCAGCGCGTTCGAGGCGCGCATCCGCACCAAGGAGTACGACCCGCGCGAGCTGGTGGCGATGTCGGTCAAGCACGGCCCGCAGTACACCCCCGGCAGCCGCTACTCCTACTCCAACACCGACTTCGTGCTGATGGGCCTGGCGGTCGAGCACCTCACCGGGCAGCCGTACGCCGAGGTGCTGAACGAGCGGATCATCCAGCCGCTCCACCTGCGCAAGACCTCCTTCGTGGTGCCCGACCAGCGGATCCAGGGAGCCCACGTCACCGGCTACCTGACCAACGACGACCGCAGCAAGCCGCTGCTGGACTCCACCGAGCAGACCGGCTCCTGGGTCTGGAGCGCCGGCGCCGTCATCTCCGACGCCGGGGACCTCGACCGCTTCCTCACCGCGCTGCTGGCCGGCGGCGCGGGAGGGCTGGTCTCGGACGACTCGGTGCGCCAGATGACCGCCGCCCTGCCGACGCCCACCGCGAAGATCTCCTACGGCCTGGGCCTGCGCCGCATCTCGCTGTCCTGCGGGGACGTGTACGGCCACGGCGGTATCGTGCAGGGCTTCCAGACCCAGTCCTTCGTGACCCAGGACGGGCGGCGCAGCGTGGTGGTCTTCGCCAACGCCTCCAACAACGGCGCGGTGACCCAGGGGCTTATGAACACGCTGGAGCCGGCCTTCTGCGGCAAGAAGCCGGCGGTCGCACCGCGGACGGCCTTCGCGCCGCGTGCCGACCTCCCGAGTGCCGACCTCCCGGCTGCCGACGCCAACGGTGCCGGTGCTCCGGGCAGCGCCCCGGTGGCGCAGCTGCCCGTGGTGGAGGACACCCGGATCTGACCCCGGATCCGACCCCGGATCCGACCCCGGCTGACCCCGGCGGCCCGATCCCCCGGGTGCCCGCTCACTCCGGGTGCCCGTTCCCTCCGACTGCGGGCAGGGAACGGGCGCTCGGGGTCAGTGCCGGGGCGGCGCCGGCCGCGGGCCGTCCGCGCTCAGGTCGGTGAGCGCCTCGGTGAGCAGTTCCCGGGCCTCCTCGGCGCGGCCCTGTTCGATCAGCGCGGTGCCGAGCTCGGTCAGCGTCTTGGTCATGCTGTCCGGCCGCCCGACGGCCTCGTAGTGCACCAGGGCCTGCCGGTAGGCCTTCTCGGCGGCCGGCCAGCGCTTCAACGCCGCGCGGTCCAGGCCCAGTTCGTGGGCGGTCATGGCCGCCAGCAGGTTCATCAGCGGCGCGGACCAGCGCTCCACCAGCTCCAGCGCACCGGCCAGCGCCCGCCTGCGGACGTCCACCGCCTCCTCGGCCCGGCCGGAGTCCCGCAGGCAGTTGGCGGCGCCGCGCAGGGTGACCAGCCGGCCGATCATCGCCGCGCGGCTGTCGAGCTCGGCGAAGGCGTCCGCCGCCCGGTGGAAGGCGTCGGTCGCCTCGCGGTGCCGCCGCAGGTAGCGCAGGCCGGAGGCCAGGTAGGTGAGCGCCCACCCCTGCTGCTCCCGGTCGCCCGACTCCTGGGCCAGCTCCAGCCCCTCGGCGGCCAGTTCGATGCCGCGCTGGTAGCGGTGCAGACAGGTGACGTACGTCCAGGCCAGATAGTTGACGTGTACCCCCTCGGCCCGCCGGTCGCCGAGCGCGCGGGCGGCGTCCACCGAGAGCTGGAACACCTCCGCCCAGATGCCCCAGCTGAGCAGCCGGTCGGAGAACCAGTGCATCGCCTCGGCGGTGTCGACCACCTCCCGGTACCGGCCGGCCTGCTCCGCCTGGTACAGCGCGGCCAGCCACTCCGCGTGCTCGTCCTCCAGCCAGCGGGCCGCCTCGGTGAGGTGCGCGGAACCGGCGGTCGCGGCTGCGGCCCCGCCGTGCTCGGGGTCGAAGCGCAGCCCGTAGCCGGCGGCCCGGTCGAGGATCCAGCGCCCGGCCCGGGTACGGGCCTCGGCCAGCTCCAGGGCCGTCTCGTCGACGGCCAGCCGCTCGCTCGCGTAGAGCCGCACCAGGTCGTGCAGGCGGTAGCGGTCCGGGGTGGCCGGCTGCACCAGCCCGGCGTCGACCAGCTGCTCCAGCACCAGCTCGGTGCGGCCCGGCGCCCGGCCGGCGTAGGCGGCGGCGACGACCGCCGTGAAGTCCGGGCCCGCGGTCAGCGCGCAGCGCCGCAGGACCAGCCGGGACTCGGCGGGCAGGCGGCGGTAGGACAGCTCGAAGGCCGGGCGGACCGCCAGGTCCCCGGTCTCCAGGAGGTCCAGGCGGTTCTCCTCGACGGCCAGCTGGCGCACCAGGTGGGCGACCGGCTGCTGCGGCCGGGCGACCAGCCGCTGCCCGGCGATCCGCAGCGCCAGCGGCAGGTAGCCGCAGAGCCGGGCCAGTTCGGCGGTGGCGTCGGGCGCGGCCTCGATCCGCTCCCGGCCGGCGATCCGGGCCAGCAGGCCGGCCGCCTCGGCCGGGGCGAGCACGTCCAGGCCCAGCCGGTGCACCGACTCCAGGCCGGGCAGCGCGTTGCGGCTGGTCACGATGGTCACGGCCGGTCCGGAGCCGGGCAGCAGCGGGCGCACCTGGCTCTCGTCGGCGGCGTCGTCCAGCACCAGGACCAACCGCCGCTCGCGCACCAGCGCCCGGTAGAGGCCGGCCCGCTCCTCCGTCCCCGCGGGCACCACCGCGTCCTCGACGCCGAGGGCGCGCAGCACCTGGCCGAGGGCGTCGCGGGCGGACAGCGGCTGCGCGGACATGCCGCCGAGGTCGAGGGAGAGCTGGCCGTCCGGGAAGCGCCCGGCCAGGGTGTGGGCGGCGTGCAGGGCGAAGGCCGTCTTGCCGAGGCCGGGCTGACCGCTGACCAGCACCACCCGGGGGTGGGCGGGCCGGTCGTCCGAGGCGAGGCCGACGAGGGCGGCCAGGGCGCCCTCGCGGGCCGTGAAGTCGGCGATGTCACGGGGCAGGGCGAGGGCGCTCTGGCCCCCGGCGCCGGGTGACGCCCGGTGGACCGGCTCCCGGGGCGAGGCCTGGGCCGGGACGCCCGCCCGGCCCGGCCGGACCCCGCGCGGGCGCCCGGACTGCGCGGCGCGGTCCAGCTCCTGCGCCTGCCCGCCGTCCAGCCCCAGGGCGACGGCCAGGGCCTGCACGGTGCGCCGCTGCGGCCCGCGGGTGCGGCCGCGCTCCATGTCGCCGAGGGCGCGCAGGCTGACCCCGGCCGCCGCGGCCAGCTCCTCCTGGGTCAGGCCGGCCGCCACCCGGTGCCCGGCCAGCAGGCGGCTGAACCCGCCCACGTCGGTGCCCGTCCCGTCGACCCCGGTCGCCATGCCCGCCACCTCACTCACTCGGTCCTGCCGGTCCTGCCGGTTCCGCACGTCCGCGCGTTCACGCGTTCGTACGTTCGCCCGTTCACGCGTCCGTGCGTCCGTGCGTCCGTGCGTCCGTGCGTCCGTGCGTTTCGCACTTCCGCCTGGCTCCCGCGCCCGACGGGAACCGCCGGGCAGAAGTACGGCCGGGCGGCAGAAATCCTCGCACCCGATCGTTCGTCGGCGTCCCACGCCGGTCCGGGCGCACTGCCCGGGGGCCGGACGGCCCGGTGCGCGGGCGGCTCCACCCGCCGGAACTGCCGGTAGTTCCGCCTGTGGTTCCGCTCCTTGGACAACGGCTCGACGGCGGGGCGCGGTTCACTCCGGGTTCCCGTTCCCCGCCGCCGGGCTGCCCGCCGGGCCGTCCGTCAGCTGCCGCCCGCCGTCGGCGGCTCGGCACGGCGCCGGGTCTCGGCGCCCTCCGCGCTGCGGCCCAGCTCGTCCAGCAGGTCCGCGAGCAGGCCGTACGAGCGGGCCTCCAGCGCCGGATCGCCCACGGTGCGGCCGAGGGCGACGGCGAGCCGGGCCGAGGAGAGCGCGGCATCGCGTCGGCCGAGCGCGTGCAGGGCGCGGGCGCGGCTGTGGGTGGCGAGGACGGCCGGGGCGCCGCCGGAGCGGGCGGTGGCCGCCCGGACGGCCTCGTCCGCGTGGGCGAGGGCCGGGCCCGGGTCGCCCGCCAGGACCAGGGCGTCGGCGAGGCCGGTGAGCGAGGGGACCAGCAGATGGTCGGTGGCCGGCGTCCGGGCGGCGGCCACCAGGTCGGTGAGCAGGGGCAGCGCCCACTCGTAGCGGCCGGCCCGCAGCAGTGCGGCGGCCACCCGGCTCCGGCAGTGGTGGCGCAGCGCCGGGTCGCCGGCCCGATCGGCCGCGGCGACGGCGAGGTCCAGTTGCTCGGCGGCCGTGCGGTGGGCGGCGCGGGCGATGTGCAGGACGGCGAGGTCGGTGCCGAGCCGCGCCACGGCCGACTCGTCCCCGTCGGCGTGCGCGGCGCTCAGCCCGGCCTCGACGACGGCCCGCCAGTGCCTCGGCTCGTGACCGGTGGCCTCGTACAACAGCGAGATCCGGTGGGCGAGTTGCCAGGAGCCGGTGGTCCGCCCGTACTGCTCGGCGCTGACCACGACGGCGCGCAGGGCGCTCTCCTCGCGGCGGAACCAGGCCGCCGCCCGCTCACCGGCGCCGGCCGTCGGGCACCCGGCCGCCGCGCACCCGGCCGTCCGGTCTGCGGTCACGTCCAGGTAGTGGGCGATCAGCCGGTCGAGCGCCACGAACCTTTCGTCGCAGGTGAGTTCGGCGGCCTGCCGGGCGGCGTGGCGGCGCACCAGCTCGCGCCGGGCGTAGCGGCCGGGGGCCGTCTCCTCCAGCAGGTGGACGGCGTCCAGCCCGGCCAGCAGGGTGCGGGTGGCGGCGGGCGGTAGGTCGGCGAGGGCGGCGGCGGTGTCGGTGTCGATCACCGCGCCGGGGTGCAGGCCGAGCAGGGTGAACAGCCGGCCGGCGTCGGGCGGCAGGGTCCGGCACGTCCGGTCCAGGGCGGCGATGAGGCCGATCGGGCCGCGCGCGGAGATGGCGCCGGTGCCCGCGAGCGTGGCCAACCAGGTTTCCTCACCGGCGAGTTCACGGGCGAGGTCGCCCGGGGACCAGTCGGGCCGGGCGGCCAGCCGGGCGGCCGCCAGGCGCAG
This sequence comes from Kitasatospora sp. NPDC085464, assembly GCF_044541955.1. NCBI lineage: Bacteria > Bacillati > Actinomycetota > Actinomycetes > Kitasatosporales > Streptomycetaceae > Kitasatospora > Kitasatospora sp. NPDC085464. The sequence goes on along the minus strand of NZ_JBITTM010000006.1, from coordinate 16,021 downwards.
CGCGAGCGGCAGGCGGTCGCAGTGCTCGGCCAGTTCGGCGAGTTCCGCGGCGGTGTCCGGGTCCTCCCCGGTCCGCTCCGGTCCGAGCGTGCGGGCGAGCAGCGCGGTGGCGTCCTCGCAGGTGAGCGGGCCCAGCGGCAGCGGAAGGCCGCCCTCGCGGACGAGCAGCCGCAGCAGGCGGCCGCGGCTGGTGACGACGGCGACGGGCCCGGGACCCCCGCCCTCGCGATCCGGATCCAAGCCGTCGGCCGCCTGATCCCCGCCCTCGGGCTCCGGATCCCCGGCGCCGAGCCCTGGCCTCCCGCGCCCGGGGTCCGCCGGCGGTGGCGGGTCGGGCAGCAGCGGGGCGAGCTGCTCGTAGGAGGCGGCGTCGTCCAGCAGGATCGCCATCCGCCGACCGGCGACCAACTCGCGGTACCGGCGGGAGCGTTCGGCGGTCGACGCGGGGAGGGCGTCCGGGGCGACACCCAGGGTGGTGAGGAACTCGCCCAGCACGTCGGCGGGTTCGCGCGGCCCGTCCGGGTCGAAGCCGCGCAGCTCGGCCCGGAGGACACCGTCCGGGAACTGCCCGGCGCCGTGCCGCGCCGCCCACTGCCGGACCAGGGCGGTCTTGCCGACCCCGGCCGGGCCGGTGACCAGGATCGGGCGGCCGGCCCGGGCGGCGGGCAGGGCCTCGTCCAGCCGGGCGAGCTCGGCGCCCCGGCCGACGAAGCGGCGGTCGACCGGGTCCGGCCGGGCCCCGAACGGCTCACCGGCGCGGCGCAGTTCCGGTCCGGGCGGGCCGGACAGCCGGGCCAGCGCGCGCTCGTACCGCTCGCGGGCCTCCGCGCGCCGCCCGTCCTGCTCCAGGCAGCGGATCAGCCGGGCGGTCAACGTCTGCCGGTGCGGGTGGGCGTCGGCAGCCTCGGCCAGTTCGGCGGCCGACTCGCCGCCGCGGCCCGCCCGCAGGCGCCCGTCGGCCAGCCGTTCCAGGGCGCGCAGCCGCAGGTCTGTGAGGTGCGGGAGGGCCCGCTCGCGCAGCCGGACGGAGCCGCAGTCGGCGAGCGCCGGGCCGCGCCACAGGTCCAGGGCGGCGCGCAGCAGGGGCAGCACCGGGTCCTCCGCGGCCGGTGCCCCGGGGGTTCCGGGCCCGGGCAGCAGCACGTCGGCCTCCTCGCAGAGGCGGACGAAGCGCAGCGCGTCGACCCGCTCCGGATCACCGGCCAGCAGGTACCCGGAGCCCCGGGTGTCCAGCACCAGCGCCGGGTCGTCCAGCAGGTGGCGCAGCGCCGCGACGTGCCCCTGCAGCGCGGCCCGCGCGGTGGGCGGCGCCGCGCCGTCCCAGACCAGCTCGATCAGTTCCTCGGTGGCCACCGTCTGGTTCAGCCGTACGGCCAGCGCGCTCAGCAGGGCCCGCCGCTTGGGGGCCGAGGGCGTCACCGCCGTCCCGTCCTCCCGCCGCACGAGCATCGGCCCGAGCAGATCGATGTGCACGCGTCCCTCCCCTCCCCCACCTGCGGACTCCGGTCCGAGGATAGGCCCGACGGCCGGCCCCGGCCGTTCATGCTCCGGCGGACCGGTCCGCCCCGCCGGGCGGGGCCCGGTGTTCCGACCAGGCCGGCCACGCGTCCGACTCCGGGCCCGGCTCCGGCCCGGCGAGAACCCGCACCGTGAACGGCGCGAACTCGTCGGCGGCGCCCCGGGCGGTGAAGCCGGCCGCGGACAGGATCGCCACGAACGGTCCGGGCCGGGACCGGGCCGGGGCCGGCGCCCCTCGTGGGCCCGGGATCGGCGTGGGCCGAGGAGTGGCGCCCCTCGACGACCGACGCAACCGGTCCAGGCCCCGACCACGTCAACCGGGGGCAGGGGCGACGACCTGCCGCGGACCGGACCGGTTCGCGCACTACACTGCTCCACCCCGAGCCCACTCCGGGTGGGGTGAGCGGCGATCGTGGGGGTACCTGGTGCGGATTCGGCTGCTCGGCCCGGTGGAGTTGCGGGCCGGGGCGGACGGCTTCACCACGTTGGCGGGGGCCCAGCGCCGGGCCGTCCTCGCACTGTTGGCGCTGGGGCTCGGACGCGTCGTCACCGTGGACCGGTTCTGCGAGGCGCTGTGGGGCGAGCGGCCGCCGGCCAGCGCGCGGGCGGCGGTGCAGGGGCACGTCGCCGCGCTGCGCAAGGTGCTCGCCGACACGCCGTTCGAGCTGCACACCCGGGCGTCCGGCTACCTGCTGACCGGGCCGGCCGACGAGGTGGACGCGCTGCGCTTCGAGTCGCTGACCGCCCTGGCCGCCGAGCACGCCGGGCACGCCGATGCCTTCGACCTCACCGGAGCCACCGGCACCGTCTCCGGAGACGCCGAGGCGATCGCCCTGCTGGAGGAGGCGCAGCGGCTGTGGCGCGGCGAGGCCCTGGCCGACCTGCCCGACACCCCGCTGCGCACCGCCGCGGTGGACCACCTGAAGCAGTCCGGCACCGCCGCCCTGCTGCGCTGGGCGTCGCTGCGGCTGCGCCAGGGCACTGGCGCGGCGGCGGTGCCGGTGCTGGAGCAGCACGTCCGGACGAACGAGCTGCGCGAGGAGCTGGTGGCGCTGCTGATGCGCTGCCTGCACCAGGCGGGACGCCCCGCGGACGCGCTGGCCGCCTACCACCAGGCGCGGCTGCGGCTCGACCGCGAGTTGGGGATCCGGCCCGGTCCGGCCTTGCAGGCGGCCCTGGCCGAGGTGCTGGCCGACGACGGACCGGCCCCGGCTCCCCTGCCGCCGACGGCCGCCGCCGCCCGTGTCCCGGAGCAACTCCCCCGCCGCATGGTGGACTTCGTCGGACGGCAGGCCGAGCTCGACCGGCTCGACGAGGCCTGCGCCCCGGACCGCGCCGCGGACGGCCCGGTCCTGGTGGTCGGCCCCGCCGGCGTCGGGAAGAGCGCGCTGGTCACCGCCTGGGCCCACCGGGCCGGTGACCGGTTCCCCGACGGCCGGCTGCACGCCGATCTGCGCGGCCTCGCCCCGGCCGGCCCGGCGCACCCCGACGCCGTCCTCGCCGACTTCCTGCACGCGCTCGGCGTCCCCACCGACGCCCTGCCCGCCGACCGCGCCGGACGCGCCGCGCTCTTCCGCGAACACACCAGGGACCGACGGCTGCTGGTGGTCCTGGACGACGCCGCCGACCCGGACCAGGTCGCCGACCTGCTGCCCGAGGGGACCGGCTGCGCCGCCGTCGTCACCAGCCGGGGATCGCTGGAGGCCCTGGTCGCCCTCGACGGGGCCACCCTGCTGCGGCTGGCCGCACTGCCCGAGGGCGACGCCCGGCACCTCCTGGAACGCGCCCTGACGCCCGCGCGGGTGCGCGCCGAGCCGGACGCCGCCGCCCGCCTCGTCCGCCGCTGCGACCGGCTGCCGCTCGCCCTGCGGATCGCCGCCGCCCGCCTGGCCGCCCAGCCGGAGTGGACGATCGCCGGGCTGGTCGCCGAACTCGACGACGAACAGCGCAGGCTGGCCGTCCTGGATGCCGGCGACGGCCTCGGCATCGGCCCGCAGCTTGATCTGACACATCGTCAACTCTCCTCGTCCGCCGCAGAACTGCTCACCGCCCTGGCCGTCCACCCCGGCGACGAGGTGGACGCCCTGGCGAGCGCCGCCCTGCTCCGCACCGACCCCGCCACCGCCCACCGGGCGCTCGGCGAACTGGCCGCCCACCACCTGCTCACCGGCACCGCCCCGGCCCGCTACGGCCGCACCGACCTGGTCCGCCTGTACGGCGTCGGACTGCTCGCCGAGCTGCCCGAGGCGCGCCGACGCCTGTTCCGCGAACGCCTCGCGGACTACTACCTCGCCGCCCTCCAGCGCTGCGGCCTCCTTCTCGACCCCGGCCAGGAGGACGCCGAGCCGCCCGTCCACGCACCGCAGGCCCTCCCGTCCGTCGGCGACATCCGGACCGCGCTCGACTGGTTCCGCGCCGAGGAACCCGCCGTCCGCGCGCTGGTCGACGCCACCGCCGTCACCGACCCCGCCCGCGCCTGGCGGCTCGCCCTGACCAGCGGCTCGCTCTACTACGGCGCCAGCCGCTTCACCGACTGGCTCGCCCGCGCCGTCGTGGGCCAGGAGGCGGCCGAGCGGTGCGGGGACCCGGTCGCGGTCGCGCTGCTGCACAACTGCCGGGCGCAGGCCCTCGTCGCGCTCGAACGGCGGCACGAGTCGGCCGAGGCGGCCCGGAAGGCGGTGGCCGCCACCGCCGCCATCGGTTCCATCGACTCCGCCGACTCCGCCGACTCCAACGAGTCCACCGACTCCGCCGACGGACCGCGGGCCGCGTCCGCGCGCGTCCGCTCGCTCGCCACCCTCGCGCTGGTCACCGCCATGCTCGGCAGCTCCGCCGAGGCCGAGCGGCTGGCGGCCTCCGCCACCGCCCTCGCCCTCGCGTCGGGCAACCGCCGGCGGCTCGTCGACGCCAAGGTCCACCAGGGCTGGGTGAGCCTGGCGACCGGCGACCGGGACGGCGCGCAGCGCCACTCCCGGGAGGCCCGCGAACTGCTGCCGCCCACCCCCGTCACCCAGGTCCACCTCTGGTCGCTGCTGACCGAGGCCCAGGCCCTCCCGCCGACCGTCCGCGACGAGACCGCCGACCTCGCCTGGCACCGGCTGCTCGCCGCCTGCGAGGAGGCCGGCCTGCTCTACCTGCACGCGCTCGCCGAACAGTCCTACGCCGCCCACCTGTTGGCCCGCGGCCGGCAGCGGGAGGTGAGCGGCCGGCTGCGCACCGCACTGGACCGCTTCCGCTCCCACGACCGGCAGGCGGGCTGCCGGAGCGAGTTCACCGCCGCCCTGGAGGAGCTCAGCCTCCGCTCGGCGGACTGGTCACCGGGGCGCTGAGACGCCGGACGGTCACCGGGTCGCCGAGGCGGCGCCGCTCTCCGCGGCCGCCGACGACGGGCTCCCGGCCGGGGCGTACCCGTGCTCCGCCGCCAGGACCGGGCGCAGCGCCCGGATCGCGTAGAAGTTGCGGGACTTGACCGTGCCCGGCGGCACCCCCAGCTTGGCCGAGGCCTCCAGCACCGACCGGTCCTTCAGGTGCAGTTCGACCAGCACGTCGCGGTGGTGTTTCTGCACCCGGCGCAGCGCCAGCGCGATGTCCCGCGCGGCCACGACCTGCTCGTACGGGTCCTCGGCGAGCGGGCGGTCCTCCAGCGGCTCGCCGATCACCTCCTTGGCGCGGGCGGCGGCCATCCGGTAGTGGTCGATCGCGATCCGCCGGGCCACCGTGAACAGCCAGGGCCGGCTCTGCTCCGGGCCGTTGCTCAGCGCCTCCGGGTGCTGCCAGGCCCGCAGCAGGGTCTCCTGCAGGATGTCCTCGGCCTTGCCGCGGTCCCCGCCGGTGGCCCGCAGCAGCGAGCGCAGCAGGTAGCCGCCGTGCAGCCGGTGGATCTCGGCGAGCGTGTCCGGGTCGAGGGTCGGACGGTCCTGGCGGTCCTGGCGGTCCTGGCGGGCGCGGCGGTCCTGGCCGTCCTGGCGCGCCTGGTCTGTGGCAGCCGCCGCCGCGTCCGACGGGCCCGCAGCGGGCTCGGTGACGGGCATGGGCTGAGCAACGAACGGCTTCGACACGCGCTACCTCTCAGGTCGGGCAGGGGGGGCGCGGTACGGGCAGGGCACCGCTGGGCGCCGACCGGACGGGCCCGGCGGCGACTGCAACAGCACACTGCCGGACCCCGCCAAGTCCTCGCCAACGATCCGCCAACGCCCCGCCCACGGCACCCGCGCCGCCCGCCGGTGCCACGTGGGGCGGTGGCACCGGCGGGCACGGAGCGAGGGGCAGGGTGCTGCCCTCGGAGGGCGCGTCCGTCAGGCGAGGCCGCCGATCCGATCGGTCGGGATGTCCGTCGGCAGCAGGAGGCCGAGTTCGTCCAGGTCCACCACGTCCACGCGGGACAGCCGGCCGGCCTGCCGGGTGATCATCGCCTCCAGCACCTGCCGGGCGAACCGGCCGTTGCCGAAGGAGCGGTCGCGCCGGGCGCCCCGGAACAGTGTGCCGAGCGCCGTGAGGGTCTCCGGGGTGCAGTCGTAGCCGGCCGCCTCGGCCTGCCGCCGGACGATGGTGACGAGTTCGTCGTCCGCGTAGTGCTCGAAGGTGATCTCGCGGGAGAAGCGGGAGGCCAGGCCGGGGTTGGAGGCGAGGAAGCCCTGCATCTCCTCCCGGTAGCCGGCGGCGATCACCACGACCTCGTCGCGGTGGTCCTCCATGAGTTTCATCAGGGTGTCGACGGCCTCCTGGCCGAAGTCGCCGACGGCGCCGTGGCGGGGGGTCAGCGTGTAGGCCTCGTCGATGAACAGCACGCCGCCGCGGGCGCGTTCGAAGGCGTCGCGGGTGAGCTGCGCGGTGTGGCCGATGTAGCGGCCGACGAGGTCGGCGCGGGCGACCTCCACGAGCCGGCCGCCGGGCAGGACGCCGAGTTCGGCCAGGAGTTCGCCGTACAGCCGGGCGACGGTGGTCTTGCCGGTACCGGGCGGGCCGGCGAAGACCAGGTGGTGGCCGATGGCGGCGGTGGGCAGCCCGGCGTCGGTGCGGCGGCGGGCCTGCCGGGTGAGGTTGAGCAGGTCCTCGACCTGTTCCTTGGCGGCGGCGAGGCCGACCATGGCGCGCAGCCGGTCGAGCAGGCCGGGCTCCCCGGGATCGGCCGCCCGGGCCCCGGCCGCGGCGGCCGGCCCGCCGACGTCGGCGGGCAGCAGCCGGGCGAGTGCGGCGTTGTCGAAGTGCTCCAGCCCGGCGAGGCGGGAGGCCTGCCGGTCGACCATCCCCTCGAACACCCTGCGGGCCGCCCGGCCGTTGCCGGAGGCGGCGCCCCCGGGCAACCGCTCGAAGTGCACGGCGATCGCCGCACGGGTGCCCTCGGCGAGTTCGTAGCCGTGGCCGGCGGCGGCGTGCTCGACGATCGTGGTGAGCTCGTCGACGCTGTAGTCGCGGAACTCGACGGTGCGGCTGAACCGGGAGGCCAGGCCGGGGTTGGCGGCGAGGAACCCGCGGATCTCGGCCTCGTGCCCGGCGACGATCACCACCAGGTCCTCGCGGTGGTCCTCCATCAGTCTGACCAGGGTGTCGATGGCCTCGCGGCCGAAGTCGGGGCCGGTCCCGACGCCGCCGGAGCCGGTGCCGAAGCCGAAGCCGGTGCCGCCGGAGAGGGTGTGCGCCTCGTCGACGAACAGCACGCCGCCGAGGGCCGCCCTGACCGCCTCGGTGGTCTTCAGGGCGGTCCCGCCAATGACCGGGGCGACCAGATCGGCGCGGGCGACCTCGACCAGGTGGCCGCTGCGCAGCACGCCGAGTTCGGCCAGGAGTTCGCCGTACAGCCGGGCGACGGTGCTCTTGCCGGTGCCGGGCGGCCCGGCGAAGACCAGGTGCCGGCTCATCGGGAGGGCCGGCAGGCCGGCCTGTTCGCGGCGCCGGGTCAGCTTGTTGAGGTTGACCAGGGTGGCGACCTGCTCCTTGACGCCCTCCAACCCGACCAGGGTCTGCAGGACGGCCTGCGGCCCCCCCGAACCCTGCAACCCCTGCTGCAGCCCCTGCGAACCCTGCGCCCCCGGTGCCCCCCGCGGTCCCGGGTCAGCGGCGGCATCGGGAACAGCAGCTGCCCCGGGAACAGCGGCGGCCCCGGGCGCACCACCGACCCCGGCGACCGCCGCCGGGCCGACGGCGTCGGGCGACCCGTTGTCCCGGCTGTCGAGGTCCTCGACCGCGAGCCGGTCGGTCGGCCCGGTCTGCCGCAGGCCCGCGCCCCGGTTCCCGGCGGCCAGACAGCCGGTGAGCCGGACGGGCTCCGCCGAGTCGCAGCGCAGCCCGTCCACGGTGTTGCCGGTGAGCCGGCAGGCCGTCAGCGCGGCGCGGGCGCCCGCCGCCAGGTGCAGCCCGTGGCGGCCGTTGGCCCGCAGCACGGCGCGGGTGGCGGTCAGTTCGCCGCCGCGTTCGACGCTCGCGCCGTCGAGGGCGTTGTCGGCGCTCTCGACGTCGCGCAGGGTGGCGACGCCCTCGGCGCCGACCGAGATGCCGCAGGCCCCGCTGCCGTGCACCCGGCTGCCGGCGAGGTGGGTGTCGGCGCCGTCGGCGACGCGGACGCCGTGTCTGCCGGAGTCGAGCACGATGGCGTCCTCGATCCGGCCGCGCCCGTCGCGCAGCACCTCGATCCCGTGGCCGCCCGCCGCGGTGACGGCGGTGCGGCGCAGCAGCGGGTCGGCGCCGTCGCGCACCACGATGCCGGTGCCGGCCGGGTCCCGGACCTCCAGCCGGTCGAACTCGGCGGCGCTCTCCCCGGTGAGTTCGACGCCGTCGGCCTCGGCGTTGCGCACCACCGTCCGGACCAGGACGGGACGGGCCGATTCGCCGACGTGGATGCCGGTCCCGGCGGGGGAGCTCACCTCGCAGTCCTCCAGGGTGCCCCGGGAGCGGCCCGCGATGTGCAGGCCGTGGCCCTGGGGGCGTACGGCGCGGCAGCGGCGCAGCAGCGGGTCGGTCCCGTCGGCGAGTACGTAGCCGTGGCCGCGGACGGCGGTGACGGTGCAGTCCTCCAGCACGACCCGGGCGCTGGACCCGACGTACACGCCCAGGGCGCTGTCGCGGATCTCGGTGCGCAGCAGGCGGGTGGTGCTCCGCTCCTCCAGGGCCACGGCGGGCCGGTCGGTGGCGGAGATCTCGCAGTCCTCGACGGTGCCGCGGGCCTCGCCGTTGGCGCACACGCCGTTGCCCCGGGCGTCGCGCAGCACGCAGCGCCGTACGGTCGGGTCGGCCCGCTCGCCGATCACCAGGGCGGAGGTGCCGAGGTGTTCGATGACGCTGTCCTCGATGACGCTGCCACCGGTGGAGGTCTCGACCAGCCCGGCGCCGACCGGGTTGACCACCCGGCAGCCGTGCATGGCGAGTTCACCCTGCTCGCGGGTGAGCACGGCGGCCCAGGCGTTGCCGGTCACGTCGCAGTCCTGCAGGGCGAGCCGGCCGCGCGGGACGTCCACGGCGGGCAGCTCGTCGTCCTGGCCGTGCAGCACCAGCCCGGTCAGCCGGACGTCGTCGGTGATCACGTGGACCACCGAGCCGTGCCGCGGACCGATCCGCACACTGCCCCGGCCGGCCTCGGCGGTGATGGTGACCGCCGTGGTGAGCACCAGGTTCTCGTCGTAGTGGCCGGGGCGTACCGAGATCACCGCGCCGCTGCGGGCGGCCTGGAGGGCTGCGCCGATCGTGCGGTGGGAGCCGGGCTCCCGCTGCTCCGCGCAGACCGTCAGCACCGGGCGCGACATGCCTGGGGTTCCCTTCGTCGTGGGGCGGGGTGGGCCCGGTCGGGGGACGCACCGGCGGCGCGTCCTCTCCGGTGCTACGGCCGTACGGGCCGGGCCGGTTCACGGGGGTGTCCGCCCGGCGGGAGCCCGCGCGCCGGCACGCCGTCTCCGGGGCGGGTTCCGCCCGGGAGCGGACGGACCGTCAGTCACTCTCGGACGAGACGCAGTGCTCTCGGCGGCAAACACCCGCGCACGCCCGGTCCTAGCGTGGGTGGCCCGGCGCAGCCCGCGCGCTGTGCCGGCAGACATCGGCACCACGAGCACGCAAGAGAGAAGGACCCCCATGCCGTTCATCACCGTCGGCCAGGAGAACACCACGCCCGTCGACCTCTACTACGAGGACCACGGCACCGGTCAGCCGGTCGTGCTGATCCACGGGTTCCCGCTGGACGGACGCTCCTGGGAGCGGCAGAGCGCCGCGCTGCTCGACGCCGGCTACCGGGTGATCACCTACGACCGCCGCGGCTTCGGCCAGTCCTCGCACCCGACCACCGGCTACGACTACGACACCTTCGCCGCCGACCTGAACACCGTGCTGGAGACCCTGGACCTGCGGGATGCCGTGTTGGTCGGCTTCTCGATGGGCACCGGCGAGGTCGCCCGCTACGTGTCCTCGTACGGCTCGGAGCGGGTCGCCAAGGTCGCCTTCCTGGCCTCCCTGGAGCCGTTCCTGCTCAAGACCGACGACAACCCGGACGGCGCCGCCCCGCAGGAGTTCTTCGACGGCATCGTCGCCGCGGTGAAGGCCGACCGGTTCGTCTTCTACACCGGTTTCTTCAACGACTTCTACAACCTGGACGAGAACCTCGGCACCCGGATCAGCGAGGAGGCCGTCCGCAACAGCTGGAACACCGCGGCCTCCGGCGGCTCCTTCGCCGCCTCGGCCGCACCGACCACCTGGTACACCGACTTCCGCGCCGACATCCCCCGCATCGACGTGCCCGCCCTGATCCTGCACGGCACCGGCGACCGCACCCTGCCCATCGAGAACACCGCCCGCGTCTTCCACCGGGCCCTGCCCTCCGCCGAGTACGTGGAGATCGAGGGTGCGCCGCACGGCCTGCTGTGGACCCACGCCGAGGAGGTGAACGCGGCGCTGCTGGCCTTCCTCGCGAAGTGACCGACGCGTCGTGACCCGGGGGCGGCCCGTCCGCCCCGGCACCGAGCCCCGGGCCTCCCCCCGTCCGGTGGGACGGGGGGAGGCCCGGGGCTCTTCCGTCGTCCCTGCGACCCCGCTCCACCGGCCGCGCCCGGTGCCCCGCCCGGCCGGTTCACTGGCGGACCGGAGACGGTGCACTGTGCGCCAACCAGCCGTCCCACCTGCGACTTAACGTTCTTTCAGGTGATCGGAGCGGAGCCGGGCCGGTGAGTCCCGGCCCCGCCCGGACGCCCCTCCGCCGCCCGAACCGGGGCGGCGGTCCGAACCCTCACAGGAGGCTGGAGCGGTGCCTGCAATGCCGGTCGGCGGGCTGGTCCCCCGCGCCGTCGAGAACGCTGCCGACGTCGTCGTCCGCAACGCGAAGATCCACACCGGGGACGCCCGCCGCCCACAGGCCGGCGCCCTCGCCATCCGCGAGGGCCTGATCACGGCCGTGGGGGACGACGCGGACGTCGCCCCGCTCATCGGGCCCGCCACCACCGTGGTGGACGCCCTCGGCCGGCGGGTGGTGCCCGGCCTCAACGACTCGCACCTGCACGTGATCCGGGGCGGCCTCAACTACGTCCTGGAGCTGCGCTGGGACGGTGTGACCTCGCTGCGCGAGGGCCTGGCGATGCTGCGGGAGCAGGCCGCCCGGACCCCGAAGGGGCAGTGGGTGCGGGTCGTCGGCGGCTGGTCGGCGGAGCAGTTCGCCGAGCGGCGGCTGCCCACGCCCGCCGAACTGAACGAGGCCGCGCCGGACACCCCGGTGTTCGTGCTCCACCTCTACCAGTCGGCGGTCCTCAACCGCGCCGCGCTGCAGGCCGTCGGCTACACCCGGGACACTCCCGACCCGAAGGGCGGCCAGATCGTCCGGGGCCGCGGCGGGGAGCCCAACGGCATGCTGCTGGCCGCACCCAGCGCGCTGATCCTCTACTCCACCCTCGCCAAGGCGCCGACCCTGGCGCCCGAGGAGCGCAAGTCGTCCACCCGGCACTTCCTGCGCGAGCTGAACCGCTTCGGGCTGACCTCCGCGATCGACGCCGCCGGCGGCTTCCAGAACTTCCCGGAGAACTACGCGACGGTGACCGAGCTCGCCCGGGAGGGCCTGCTCTCCCTGCGCATCGCCTACCACCTGTTCCCGCAGACCCCGGGCCAGGAACTCGACGACCTCACCCGCTGGATCGAGTCGGTCCGCCCCGGGGACGGCGACGAGTGGCTGCGGCTGAACGGCGCCGGCGAGAACCTCACCTGGGCCGCCGCCGACTTCGAGAACTTCGCCGAGCCGCGTCCGGAACTCGGCGGCTACGAGGGCGAGTTCGAGAAGGCCGTCCGGATGCTCACGGAGCACGGCTGGGGCTTCCGGCTGCACGCGACGTACGACGAGACGATCCGGCGGGACCTCGCGGTGTTCGAGAAGCTCGCCGCCGAGGGGCTCTTCCCGGCCGGGAACCGCTGGCTCTTCGACCACGCGGAGACCGTCTCCCGGGACAGCCTCGACCGGATCGCGGCGCTCGGCGGTTCGCTGTCCGTGCAGAACCGGCTCTCCTTCCAGGGCGAGGTGTTCACCCGCCGGTACGGCTTCGGCGCCGCCGCCGAGGCGCCGCCGATCCGCGCGATGCTGGACCGCGGGCTGACCGTGGCCGCCGGCACCGACGCCACCCGGGTGTCCTCGTACAACCCGTGGGTCGCGCTGCACTGGCTGGTCTCCGGCCGCACGGTCGGCGGGCCGGCGATCCGGCCGCCGCAGAACCGGGTGGACCGGACCACCGCGCTCGCGATGTACACCACGGCGGGCGCGGCGCTCACCGGCGAGCAGGACGTCAAGGGCGTGCTGCGGACGGGCTGTTACGGCGACCTCGCGGTGCTGTCCGACGACTTCTTCACGGTGCCCGAGCACGAGATCCCGCACATCGAGTCCCTGCTGACCGTGGTCGGCGGCCGGATCGTGCACGCCGCGGCGGAGTACGAGGGCCTGGACGAGGAGCTTCCCGCGGTCAGCCCGGCGTGGAGTCCGGTCGCCCGCTTCGGCGGCTACCGGTCCCACCGGAGCGGGGGCACCGGCGCCCGCCAGGCCGAACTGCTCGGCGAGGTCGTCGCCGAGTCCGAACTGCACCTCCGCTGGCGCGTCGGCCGCGGCCTGGCGACGGAGCAGGCCCAGCCGTTCGACCCCTGCTTCCTGCTCTGACGCGCCCCACCGGGTGCTCCGGCGGGCCGCCCGCCGGACACCCGGGTCGGGCCACCGGACACCCCGGTCGGGCCACCGGAGCACCCACCGCACCACCCACCCGACTTCCTCCGCGGATCACCGCGCGAAGGATCCACCGAAAGAACCCGAAGGGAACCCTCATGGTCGACGTCTCCCAGGTCAGCGCCACCCCCAGCCCCGACCTGCTGACCCCCGACAACGCCGTGGTGCTGTTCGTGGACCACCAGCCGCAGATGTTCTTCGGCACCGGCAGCGGCGACCGCACCGCCATCATCAACGCCACCGTCGGCCTCGCCAAGGCCGCCAAGGCCTTCGACGTCCCGACCGTGCTGACCACCGTCGCCGCCGAGTCCTTCTCCGGCCCGCTGCTGCCGCAGCTGGCCGCGGTCTTCCCGAAGGCCGAGGTCCTCGACCGCACCTCGATGAACGCCTGGGAGGACGAGGCGGTCGTCGAGGCCGTCAAGGCCACCGGCCGCGGCAAGGTCGTCATCGCCGGCCTGTGGACCGAGGTCTGCCTGGTCCTGCCCGTGCTGTCCATGATCGACCAGGGCTACGAGGTCTACGTCGTCACCGACGCCTCCGGCGGCGTCTCCCCGCAGGCCCACGAGCACGCCGTCCAGCGGATGATGCACTCCGGCGCGGTGCCGGTCACCTGGGTCCAGGTGCTGCTGGAGCTCCAGCGCGACTGGGCGCGCCAGGAGACCTACGGCGCCGTCATGAAGATCGTCAAGGAGCACGCCGGTGCGTACGGCCTCGGGGTCGTCTACGCGCAGGCCGTCATCGGCGAGCACGCCGCCGGCTGAGTCGGCGCACACCGACTCGGCATCAGCTACAGCGACCAGGGACAGGAACAGGAACAGGAACGATGGACACCGGACTGCTGATCCTCCGTGTGGTGGTGGGCCTGCTCGTCGCCGGGCACGGCGTACAGAAGGTGAGTTTCCGGCTGGGCGGCAACGGCCTCGCGGGCGGGACGGAGGAGTTCCGGCACGACGGCTTCCGCGGCGGGACGCTCACCGCGCTCGCGGCGGGCGCCGGGCAGGTCGGTTCGGGCCTGTTCCTGGCCCTCGGCGCGCTCACCCCGCTCGCGGCCATGGTCGCCATGGGCGTGATGACCGTGGCGCTGACGGTCAAGCTGCCGCACGGGCTCTGGGTGCAGAACGACGGCTACGAGTACCCGCTGGTGCTGGTGGTCGTCTCGGGGGCGCTCGCCCTCACCGGGCCGGGCCGGTGGTCCGCGGACCACGCCGTCGGCCTGACCGGCCGGCCGCTCTGGCTGTCGGTCGCGGCCCTGGTGCTCGGCCCGGCGAGCGGCCTGCTCACCCGGGCGGTCCTGCACCGCGCGCCCGCGCCGCGGGAGGAGGCGGCCGGTGCGCACCCTGCTGGCTGACGCCGGGCGGACGCTGGTCCCGCCGCGCGCGGACCGGCACGGCCCGCTGCCGCCGCTGATGCTCCTGCTGACGGTGGCCACGGGCCTGGTGGACGCGGTGAGCTACCTCGGCCTCGGCCACGTGTTCGTGGCGAACATGACCGGCAACGTGGTCTTCCTGGGGTTCGCCCTGGCGGGGGCCCCGGGGCTGTCGGCCACGGCCTCGCTGGTCTCGCTGGGGTCGTTCCTGGCCGGTGCGCTCGTCGGCGGACGGCTGGGCAGCCGGACGTCGGCCCACCGCGGGCGCCTGCTGGCCCTGGCGGCCGGCGCCCAGACGGTCCTGACGGCCGCGGCGGCCGCCACCGCCGCGGCCGGCGGGGCCGACCACGCCCTGATCGTCCTGCTGGGGCTGGGCATGGGCCTGCAGAACGCGGCGGCGCGGCGGCTCGGCGTGCCCGACCTGACCACCACCGTGCTGACCCTCACCCTGACCGGCCTGGCCGCCGACTCCACGGCGGCCGGCGGCGCGGCACCGCGCCCGGGACGCCGGATCCTCTCCGCGCTGGCGATGCTGCTCGGCGGCCTCGCGGGGGCGGCCCTGGTCCTGCACGGGCAGACCGCCACCGCCCTGGCCCTGGCCGCCCTGCTGCTCCTGGCCACGGCGGTGACCGCCCACCGGATCTCGGCCCCGGACGCCCACTGGGCGCCGCCGGTGGCCTGATCCGCACTCCTCCACCGACTCGATCGACCATCACGAACCCCGCACGCGCCCGGCCCCGCTCAGCGGGCGCCGGGCGCGCCGACGACCGGGAGGTCCCCGATGAACCGACGCTTCCTGCGACGCGTCGTCCCGCTGGTGGCGGCGATCGCCGCCCTGACCGCGGTCCCCGCCGCCTCGGTGGCCCAGACCACCCAGAGCACTCAGACGACGCAGGCCGCCCAGGCCGCCCCGACGTACGCCCACCGGCAGTTCGCCGTCGGCCCGCAGTACGACTCCACCCACGTCTACGTCGAACCGGGCACCGAGCAGGCGTTCGTCGCCTCCTGGGTGGCCACCTTCGGCGGGACGACGATCGGGCCCAACGCCACCCAGGTGACGCCCACGCCGAGCCGGACGCTCTCCGAGCTGGTGCTCTCCCCGGTCGGCACCCTGTCGGTGTTCGACTACACCACCCCCGTCCCGTCCCCGTTCGGCACCGAGCGCACCGGCTGGCTGGTGACCGACCTCGACCAGGCGGTCCGCGCCGCCCGGGCCGACGGCGCGGCCGTGACGGTGGCGCCGTTCGCCGACCCGATCGGGCGCGACGCCGTCGTGCAGTTCCCCGGCGGGATCAGCGCCCAGCTCTACGTGCACACCACCCCGCCGTCCTACCCCGCCCTGGCGAGCGTGCCGGAGAACCGGCTCTACCTCTCCCCCGACGCGGTCGGCGGGTTCCTGCGCAGTTACCTCGCCTTCACCCGGGGCCGGATCGTCTCCGACGACCGGCGGGCCGACGGCGCCGCGATCGGCCTGCCCGGCACGACGTACCGGCTGCTGACGCTCACCTCCGGCTTCGGCACCACCACCGTCGCCGTGACGGACGGCCACCTGCCGTACCCCTTCGGCCGGGAGCTCACCGGCTACGGCGTGCCGGACCTCGGGGCGACGCTGGAGCGGGCGAGGGCCGCCGGCGCGTCGGTGCTGTCGGGTCCGGTCACGGCGGGCGGCCGGGACACCGCGATGGTGCGCTTCCCCGGCGGCTACGTCGCGGAGGTCCACATGGCCCGATGAGCGACGCCCGATGAGCGACGCCTGGTGAGCGACGCCCGGCGAGGCGTCACCGGCACGGCGTGAACCGTGGCGAACGACCGGCCGTCCCGGTCGACCCTCCGGCGGGGGGGCCGGGGGCGCCCCCCCCCCCCCCGCCCCCCCCCGGGGGGGGGGCCCCCCGCCCCCCGGGGGGGCCCGCCGGGGGTGACCCCGGGGTGGGGGGGGCGCCCCGGGGGGCCCGCCCGGGGGGGGGGGGCGCGCG